>CBFGLL010000012.1:0-21060 GCA_965649585.1 uncultured Chitinophagaceae bacterium
TAATGGCCCTCCCTTCGTATCCTTCTTTATGGAGCATCAAAGCAGCTAGCGTATTATCAATTTCGCCGCTCATTCCCACCAATACTTTGCCTTTTTTGCTCATGTGTGCAAAGATACGATTTGAGGTATAACGCAGGGTTCTGCCGGTTTTCCAGAAACGGAAAAACTGTAAGAATTATGAAGTGTTTTAACAGAGAAGGCCGCCTGGGGTATCAGGAACCTCATTCTTTAACAGGGCATCAATATTAGAAAGGGTAGTGACGGCTATTTGCTGTAAAGCCTCCTTTGTAAAAAATGCCTGGTGAGCGGTAACCAACACATTTGGAAAACTCATTAATCGTTGAATTACGTCATCTTCTATGATGTAAGCAGAAAGATCTTTAAAAAATATTTTTTCTTCCTGTTCATATACATCAAGTCCGAGGTAACCGATTTGTCCTGATTTTAAGCCCGCAATTGCGGCTTTAGTATCAATCAATTTACCACGGCCGGTGTTGATGATCATTACTCCCTGTTTAGTGAAAGACAATGTTTTTTCACCAATGATATGAGTGGTTAATTCATTAAGTGGGCAATGCAGGGAAATAATATCTGCTTGCTGCAGCAGTTGAATGAGGGGCAAATAAACTACTCCTTTTTCCTCAAGGGTTTTGCTGATCACCAGGTCGAATGCAATCACTTTGCACCCGAGGCCTAACATGATATTACAGAAAGCCGCACCAATACTTCCTGTGCCGATTATTCCAACAGTTTTGGAGTGCATGTTAAATCCCAATAATCCCTGCAAGGAAAAGTTTTGCTCCCGTACCCTGTTATAGGCCTTATGCGTTTTGCGGTTGAGTGTCATGATCATTGCCAGTGCATGTTCAGCAACTGCCTCGGGGGAATAGGCCGGTACCCTGCATACTTTTAGCTGTAGTTCCTTTGCTGTTTCTATATCCAGGTTATTGAACCCTGCGCAGCGAAGGGCGATAATCTTTATCCCATTATTAGCCAGGGCTTGTAGCACTTCCCTGTTAAGCTTGTCGTTTACAAACACACAAACAGCCTGGCTCTGCCTCACCATTTCAACACTATGTGGACCCAGGTGAGTTTCAAAAAATTCAAGCTCAAATCCAAAGGATTGGTTGGCTGCTTCAAAACTTTCCTGGTCATATTTTTTGGCGGAGAAAAAACTGATCTTCATCTGCTAAAGTTAAAGCGGAAATTAATGCCTGGTAATCGCTGGTGAATAAGCATCAGCGCTATAAATATTTAGGGAGCAAATATCTCCCCGATCTTTTTATACCTGTAATCAAAAATATTCCTGAGTTTATTTTTTACAAACAAAGAATGGGCAATGTCTCCAAAAATCCAGAAAGGCAGTTTGTAGTGTACAATATCTGTCATCTCCACACCCCCATCTACCTCCTTAAATTGATGCTGATGATGCCAAAATGAGTAAGGACCAAATCTCTGCTCATCAACGAAAAACTTATGATGGTCCACATGGGTGATTTCCGTCATCCAGTACACTTTTATACCCAAAAGCGGGCGGAGATAGTATTCAATTACCTGTCCGGGAAAAATTGTTTCGCCATGGTGACGACTGATGATTTTAAAATCCATGTCATTGCCGGTGATCACCTCCAGGTTACGTGGATTACTGAAAAATGCCCATACTTTTTCAATGGTGGAGGGGATTACCTGTACTGTTTTTAAATTGTAGACCTTACTCATAAGTGTCCTCAATTTAAACCATTATTGATTGCTCACAATTTAAGATTATCATTAAGCTCGTTCATGGCCACAAAACCTCGTGTGCCATCACTTAACAACACCCGGTAAAACTGGTGCGTGGCAGAAACTGTTTTAATAGTAACATTTTTTGCAATGGTTGATGGGTTTTGTTTTTTAGGGGAGGGATACAGTTTGATTCTACTGTTCGTTTTATAAGATTCGTTTAATCTTTTAGCAACAATTGCAGGTGATTCCTTCACGCTTTGCACAAATGCGAGCGGGTCAACTGCACCGAAGCCGGTATAAATACCAAAATGAAGATGGGCTGGTGTATATTTCGCATTGCCCGTATTGCCCACGGTGCCCAATGGCTGTCCTTTAGTCACCCTTTGTCCAGTGACAACATACTGCGTGTCAAGATGAGCATAATAAACTGAAAAATCTTCCCCGTCAGGGTTAAACCAAATAACTTTTCCACCGATACCGCCCTCGCTTACCCGGCGAATGGTTCCGTTGCTCACTGCCACTACAGGGCTTCCTTTTTTAGCAAAAATATCAATGCCTTCGTGCTTTCTTACACCAGCATCCCTGTCTGCTCCCCAATAGCTGCCAATATTGCTTTTAATATGGGAGGCCACCGGGAAACCGAGGATAGGTGCAACGGCAATATTCAATTGATAGCTGCCTTTTGCATCTAATTGTGGTTGCAGGCGCACAATAAAATTGCCGCCATAGGGTGCCGGGTGCTCAATGACCGGTTGGGTAGTGTCGGCGGCTTTCACTAAAGACGGTTGTGTAGGGTTTCCATCATCCCACAGTTCCATAAAAGCGATGGGAGATTCTATGCTCTCTTTTTGATAGGTAGCTACAATTTTTTGACCGGGTGCCACCTTCACCAGGAAGGCATTTGCATCAGTGCTGTCGGCCACGAAATTTCCTTTTTCACTATAAGGTGCCGAAACAATTAATGGATTATGCAAAACCTGCTCGCCATGCCTTTTCCAGGCAATTACCTCGGGGCTTTCTGTTTTTTCAATTTTGTCCTCATACTTTTCCCTGGCTGTACGTTCAGCGAAAATGCCACGACTGCTGGCGTTACAGGCGGCAATGGAGGTTATAAGAAGGCTTAAGAAAAATACGGATCTTATTGTAGGCGTCATGGCGCATTTTGTGCAAACACCACACCATCAAATACCCAAAAACGTTATTTAACATGCAGTTTTTAAAGATAATGTTAAGGAAGAATAGAAGGCCAGGCTATTTAAAAATGATAACCTTGTAAAGTGGAATGCTTTCTGATCCGTCGTCCTTGATGACAATTAGTTTTTCAAATGAAACTTTAGTTCCAGGCTGGCACCTGGCCATAAAATCCCTTAACACAAATAATGATCCATAGGCACTGCAGGCCTGGGTTGTCGGAAAACCCGCTCCCGAAAAAAATACATAAGATGACTTGATGGAAACAGTTTTCAATAAATCGAGAAACGATTGCTTTTCGGCGAATGAGATGGTATCGTAAAGCGGGGCTGTCCAAAAAAGGGACTTTTTCAAAACCCGTTCTCTGGTGGCGAGGCTATCCTGTGCGGCTGCAGTTATTATACTCCAGGTAAAGCAGACTACACCTATTAAATATATTCTCATTTTTTACAAGTTAACAAGTTTGGGCATAACTTTTCTCCCTGCAGTCAAGCTTTATTTTAAATTGCAGCCATGCAGCAATATCTTAAACTTCTCCAGCATATAATCGATACAGGCAATGACAAAAGTGATCGCACCGGAACAGGCACGAGGAGTGTATTTGGTTATCAAATGCGCTTCAACCTGGCAGAGGGTTTTCCGTTGGTGACTACAAAAAAAACGCATTTAAAAAGCATTATTTATGAATTGCTGTGGTTTTTAAAAGGCGAAACCAATATTGCTTATCTCAAGGAAAATAAAGTGAGCATCTGGGATGAGTGGGCCGATGAAAACGGTGATCTTGGCCCGGTGTATGGTAAACAATGGCGGAGCTGGCAAGGCGCCGATGGAGTGGTGGTAGACCAGGTAAAAGAGTTGATTGAAACCTTGAAAAATAATCCTGACAGCAGGAGGATGATCATTAGTGCATGGAATGTGGCTGATCTGCCAAAGATGAAATTGATGCCCTGCCATTGTCTTTTCCAGTTTTATGCTTCCTCGCCTGGTGAAAACGGGAGACGCAAACTCAGTTGCCAGTTGTACCAACGCAGCGCCGACGTATTTTTAGGCGTTCCTTTTAATATTGCATCCTATGCATTATTTACCATGATGGTGGCACAGGTGGTGGATATGGACCTGGGAGATTTCGTGCATAGTTTTGGAGATGTTCATTTATACAACAACCATTTTGAGCAGGCGGAATTACAGTTGAGCAGAACGCCTTTTGCCTTGCCGCATATGAAAATAAACCCTACAGTGAATGATATCTTTGAGTTTAGATTTGAAGATTTTGAATTGTTGAACTACGAATCGCATCCTGCAATTAAAGCGCCCGTGGCTGTGTAAACGCCACAAGGTTCCAAAGACAGAAGGGCCTATTAAGATTTAAAGTGTGATGTTTAATTCCCTGGTTTCTCAGTGGGAATTACTACGTACTAATTCCAGCATTTTTTCGTTGTAGAAGCAGCCAATCTCTGCTTATGAAAAAATGCTACCTATTAATAGTGCTGCAATGTTGTTTTTACGTGTGTTACACCCAGCCACAGGCTGATACTACCGGGAAACTCATTGAGCAAAAGGAAAACGTTATCAGGGAATCTACTGTTGTAAAGGTTGAAAACCTCGGCGAAAGTGTAAACAGCGAATACCCTGAACTTCGCCCCACTATTTCTGCAGATGGTAATCTTTTATTTTTTATCAGGATGGGACATCCTGAAAATATACAAATTGCCACGGCACGCAATGCGCAGGATATCTGGTATAGCATAAGAGAAAGCGACGGCAATTGGACGCCGGCGGAGCATTTAAATGGCGCCGTAAACGCTGCCCATTACAACGCTGTTTTCTGGATATCTCCCGATTTAAATACGATGCTGATAAAAGGCGCTTACCAGCAAGGGCAGTATGCCGGAACCGGGGTGAGCATTACAAAGCAACAAAAAGATGGCAGTTGGAGCCCACCCCAAATGTTACGTATCCGCAACTTCCACAAGTTTGCAGGCACACAGCAGTTTGGTGCCAGCATGGGGCAGGATGGTAAGACCATGTTGTTTTACATGAGCGACAAAAAAAACAGTTTCGACAATGACATTTATGTTTCTTTTTTGGAAGGCGGCGATATCTGGACTGCACCTAAAAGCCTGGGAAAAAAAATAAACCTGGATGGCTACAATGATATGAGCCCCTTTATTGCATCCGATGGCAAAACCCTTTATTTCAGTAGCGACCGGCCCGGTGGACTCGGCGAAAATGATATCTGGATGAGTAAAAGATTGGATGATAGCTGGATAAAATGGACTGAACCAAAGAACCTGGGAGCTCCTATCAATACCACTAACGATGAAGCTTTTTTTACACTGGATGCCGGGGGAGAATATGCTTACCTCACGAGTAGCGATGGTGCTTATGGGGCAAGCGACATTGTAAGGGTAAAGTTGCTGGAGAGAGAAAAGCCTGACCCTGTATTGATGGTAAGCGGTAATGTGTATAATGCAAAAACAAACCAGCCGCTGAGTGCCGACCTTATTTATGAAACGCTGCCCGATGGAACAGAAGTGGGCAGGGGCGTTTCCAACCCGCAGGATGGTTCATTTAAAATAGTGCTGCCATACGATAAAAACTACCTGATTAGAGCTTCGGCTGATAAGTTTTTCGCTATTTCAGAAAACTTCAACCTGGACTCGATGGTGAAACTGGGATACAAAGAAATTCACAAAGACCTTTACCTGGCACCCATAGAAATTGGCCAGGTATTCAGGCTGAACAATGTATTCTTTGATTTTGATAAATATGACCTTCGTCCTGAATCCTCTACCGAATTAAACAGGGTGATCATGTTTTTAAATGATTATCCAAATGTTGAAATTGAGTTGGGTGCTCATACCGATAGTAAGGGCAGTGATGATTACAACCAAACCCTGAGTCATAACCGTGCAAAAAGCTGTATGGATTATATCATCAATATTGGAAAAATTCCGGCATCAAGGGTAAGCTTTAAAGGGTATGGAGAAACGAAACCCGTGGCTCCAAATGCCAACAGTGACGGAACGGATAATGCGGAAGGCAGGCAGTTGAACAGGAGGGTGGAGTTCATGATTTTAAAAAACTGACCATAATAATTTAAAAATGCCTCCAGTTTTTACTGCAGGCATTTTTATGAAAAGTCAGGATCTATTAACTAATGGTGGTGGTAACTACGGGTTCGTTCTTCGGAATTTCTTCGGTACCAAAAATTGCTTTGTTCATTTCTTCCTGCATATACCTGTAAAGTATTGGACTGATGAGTAGCAACACTCCCAGGATGGCTCCTAAAATAAATCCACCGATGCTGTACAGGACTGCCGAGGGGCGGGTTTGATTGAAAGGTCTTTCTGGTTTATCCAACACCTGGATAATGGGAGTCGCCTTTTGTAAACGCCATAGCGCTTCTTCACGATTGTTTGACAAAGCATCTCTTTGGCGAACACCCCGCTCTTTGGAATTGATAAGATTCTCTTTTGCAATGCTAAACTCAATCCTGTCTTTTGGAACAAACCTGGTTCCGTTGGCCATTATCACCGCCCTGCGATCGTAGGTATTTACTACCTGCTGAAGTGAGTCGAGTTTACGCACCGTAAAGTCATAATCCCTTTTTGCTTTACGGATCTTCAGATCAATATAAAACTGGGATATCTTATTGATCATTTCGTAGGTAACAGGGGAAATAAGGGCCTGGTCGGTGTTCTGGTAGGTGATCTCCAGAATACCACTTTTTTGGGCCTTTGCTGTAAAGTTATCGTTAATAAGATTGGCACCCATGGCAGCTAACAAGGCAGGATCTTTTGGTTTTACCAAAGGGGGCGTATAAAACTTTTTCGTTTTATTGTAATTGTCAATCAACAGCTCCGCAATAGTTTTATTGCCAAATGCCGGCAGTTGCGTCATAGCCACTGCTTCACGGGTATTACGGCTGGTGGCAAGATCCACGAAGCTGATAGAAGCTTCCTGGCTCAGGCTTTTTGCGGTTTCACCTCCTCCCAATAACTGGGTGATAGCGGAACTTGCTGAATTGTTTTCATTAGAGGTGGTTAATGGAAATACAGAAGCCCTGGTAGAATAAATAGTGGGCAAACTTTTAGCATAAATAAAAAGCAGTGCACCCAATATGGCACCAGACAGCAATACTAAAAGTTTGAATTTGCCAATCCGTAAATATATTTTTTGAACTAATTGTTTCGAAGTCATGCTTATGCAATTTAATTCACGTATCGTAAGATAATGGCTGTAAGTACTACCGGTATAGCTCCTACAATTACACCTTTTGCTATATCACCTACCTCGTTGTTTTCAGGCCTAAATGGTACGGTTACAATGGAGCCTTCTTCTACTTTGGGGTAGAATTTCAAGAACAGGAAAGATCTTGTTCGCCTGCTCTTTCCATTGGCATAAGTTACAAACACCCTCCGTTTCCAGGGTCTTACACCAAAGCCTCCTGCTTTATCGATATAATACATGAGGTTAGTATGTTCTTTGTCAAAAGCAATTTTAAGAGGAGACTGTACTTTGCCTTGCACGGTTACAAATGGATTGATCTCCGGCACTACTACTACATCACTCTCCTGCAACACGATATCATATTTACTGTTTTTGTACTTAAGCGCCCTATAAAGATCAATACTTACCGGTTCGTCAATTGCCTTTAATGCCATCGGTAAGCTATCTTTTATCGGAATTCCCAGGGAATCCAATTTTGGTTTTTCTACAATTTTTTCCCGGAAAAACTCCGTTTTATTGCGGTAAAGGATAACACCTCCCAGGTTAGCATTGTCTTTAAATCCTCCGGCCCTTTCAATATAGGAAGAGATACGTTCATATTTGGATAACCTGGGGTACAACCCTGGGTATTTCACCATTCCCCTCAGTTCTACGTTCTGCTGCAATTCAAAAGTTGGATTTTTGCGAACAAAAACCTGGTCGAAAGGTCGGAGCATTACATTGGCTGCTGCAGAATCTAATTGAAGATTTGGTAAAATGGAATAAGATCGAACGATCGTTCGGGTGGGTTTTAAACCTTTTTTTGCAGAATCAATATCCACGATACTGGAGATTTCTAACCTGCCAAATTCAGCCGTGGGTTTAATACCGCCGGATAGGTAAAGCAGGTCCTCGAGTGTCATGCCCCCGTATTTAATCACCTTACCTTCTTTACGTACTTCTCCAAAAATTTCAACAAACTGGCTTTCCCCAAACTCGTTTTGAGAGAACAGTTCCACCACATCATTTCCCTCCAAAAGCACATTGCTCGAACTGCCAATTTTGTTTTCGTTTACGCCCCTGATGTCACCCTCCAATCTGTCAGACTGCCGGTTGGTAGATGCGCCTGCACCTCTGAAAATGTAGGCCCTGGGTAAATAGGTATTTCGGGTAACACCGCCTGCACGATTTATGAGATCGAACAACCTGTCGCCATTCCGCAGTTCGTAAACATCTGGATAAGTAACCTCCCCCCTTATTTCGATCTTGTTGATGATACCGGGTTTCACCAGGTCAACTTTTACAATATCTCCATCCATTAAAGGAAAATCCTGGCCTGCAATTTTTAAGATGGCGTTCGCATTTACATCTTTTTGCACCTGCTTTTCATTTTCAGTGCGGATAACTTTTAATGCCGATGCGAGGGCGTCGGGAGTGAGCCCCCCGGCATATTTAATCAACGCTTTTACCCCTTCGTCTTTCTTCAACTGGTAAAACATGGGCCTTTTAAACTGCCCGGTAGCCAAAACTTTTTTCTCTACAAAATTTACAATAACGAAATCGTTGTTCTGCAGGTAAATATGCTTTCCAAAATCCCCTGTTGTAAGATATTTATATACGTCAATTTCGTCAATCTGGCGGCCATTGCGCTTAATGACAATGCTCCTTAAATTACCGAAATCAGTAACCCCGCCTGCTTTGGCTATTACATTAAATGCATTGCTGAATGCAGAAACTGTAACAGGTCCCGCTCTTTTTACTTCCCCTACCACATTTACATTAATACTACGGGGCTGGCCTAATGAAACGGAAATATTAGTGCCGGGTGGCGTTACAGACCTGAAACGGGAATACACCACGGCTCTCATATTGTCGAATGTGAGACCCTGCACAGAAATTTTGCCCAGCGAAGTGGGAAATATGGCACCATCACGGGCCACTACATAATCTTCCTGGAACTCGGCTGCGCCCCATAATGAAACGATGATATGATCACCTACGCCGATAGGATAATCGAGTGGGGGAGTAGAAAGCTCAGACAAATCGGTGATAGCAGCACCGGAAAACACATTGGCACCGTAAGTGCGCCTGGGATTGTAGGCACTGCCCCTGATATCATCTTCTACCACACTATCTTTTTCGATCTTATTGTTTTTGAAGATTTCTGCGTTTTTATCCTTGCCCTCATTCTGGTTTTTATCTTCCAATAATGCCCTCAACTGGGGATTCGACAAATTTTTAGGGTCGATGTTGGGCGGTAATTCGCCTTCAGGAATCTCAATAGGCGGTTGTGCAGTTGCCGAAAAGACAGCTAAAAACAGGATCAATAAAAACAGCACCTTGTGAAATACGCTCTTAATGGCACTTCGCATTTTTATGGGTTGGTTTAGATTATGTTTGGAATTGCCGGCAAATATAGCGGATTATGGGAGCATGGCCTTTTTGAGACTGCTGTATTCTTCCCAAATTTCTGCTACAATTGCCGACGCAGGTTGAATTTTTTTAATGAGTGCACTTACTTGTCCAATTTCTAATTCTCCTTCCGACAGGTCTCCTTCAAACATTCCTTTTTTGGCTCTTCCCCTACCTAATAATTGTTCGAGTTCTTCTTTGCTGGCACATTTGTCTTCTGCTGCCTGCACTGCCTTGTAAAAATCATTTTTTAATAATCTTACCGGCGTGAGGGCTTTCAGGGAAAGTATGGTGTCGCCTTCTGTGGCATTTACCACTTCATTTTTAAAGTTGATGTGGTTGCTGGCTTCATCACTTGCTACAAAGCGGCTTCCCACCTGTACACCCTCAGCCCCCAAAACAATGGCTGCCAGCATTTGCCGCCCGGTGGCTATACCGCCTGCGGCTATCACAGGTATGGAAACCTTTTCGCAAACGGCAGGAATTAATACCATAGTAGTTGTCTCTTCTCTTCCATTGTGGCCGCCGGCTTCAAATCCTTCTGCTACCACCGCATCGCATCCGGCATCCTCCGCTTTTAGCGCAAATTTGCTGCTGCTTATTACGTGAATTACTGTAATGCCATGCTCTTTTAATAACGAAGTATAAGTTTTTGGATTGCCTGCACTGGTAAAAACAATGGGCACCTGCTCATCAATGATCGTTTTAATATGTTTATTAATATCAGGGTAGAGCAGGGGGAGATTTACGGCAAATGGTTTATTGCTCGCTTTTTTAAATTTTTGGATATGTTCCTGCAGTACTTCGGGGTACATGCTTCCACTGCCCAGTATGCCCAGCCCTCCTGCGTTACTTACAGCACTGGCAAGGCGCCACCCGCTCGTCCAGATCATACCAGCCTGGATGATGGGTTTTTCTATTTTTAGCAAATTAGTTATGCGTTGGGTGCTTGCGAACATTTGTGGTTTACAAAATAGGCGAAAACGAAAAGTTGGTGCCGGTTAACTTATACACATATTAACGTATGAATCAATTGCCTCCGCCCAGGTCGATAGCGGTATTGTCGCCAATATTCAAATTGCGGCTTACCCCCAGCACTTCGGCATCGCTGCCAATAAGAGAGTTGTTGAGTACAATTTCAAAAAGATGGGAGTAAGCGCCAATGATGGAATCTTTTACTATGGAATGATTGATACTGGCATTTTCGCCAACCGCAACATTGGGCCCTATCACAGAATTTTGAATGATACAGCCTTCACCAATATTTACGGGAGGAATAATAATTGTATTTTGAAAATGATGGCGGTCTTCTATGTTGCTGCCAAACTTCTTTAGCAGGATAGCATTGGATTCGAGTAGCGATTCTTTTTTACCGCAATCGAACCAGTTGGTTACCTTGAATGATTGAAATTTTGCACCGGCAGCAATCATACACTCCAGGGCTTCCGTTAAACTAAATTCATCGTAGCCACTCATTTTGCTGGTCATTAATGAATTCAGGCACTCGAAAAGCTGCCTGGTTTCCTTAATCTTATACACGCCCACCAAAGCCATATTGCTTTTGGGGATAGCGGGTTTTTCTACCACCCTGCTGATAAAACCATCGGCATCTATTTCTGCCACTCCAAAATTACGGGGGTCGTCCACTTTTTTTACGCCAAGGGCAGAATAGGGAGAAGCCATAATTTGTTTAATATCAAATTCCGCAATCGTATCTCCCAAAACTATGAGGAGTTCATCGGTTCCCGCAATCCTTTCGGTTAATTCAACCGCATGGCCGGTTCCAAAACGCTCGCTCTGCGTTACAAAATGACAGTTGAGATCAGGATAATTCTTAATTACATAATCCTGGATCTTATCTCCTAAATAACCTATAATAAAAATGAAATCTTTAATACCAGCTTCTTTTAACTGGTCTACAATGATGCTCAGGATGGTTTTGCCTGCAAGCGGTATTAATGCTTTGGGTTGTGTATATGTATGGGGGCGTAGTTTAGTACCTGCACCAGCAACGGGGATAATGGCCTTCATTCACAGAATTGTTTTTACCAGATTTGGTTGGTGAAAATAATGAAATTAAATGTATCTGGCACATTATGAAGGTTAGATTGCTGTTAATAGATAAAGATACCGGGTTACGGTGGCTGATGCGGTGCCGGAAGTTCCTGGAATTCTTTTTAATGTGGTTGTTCAAGGGCTCCATCAGCGTTGCAATCTTTCTGTTTATATTTGCGAACTTAAAACATCAACATGCAAAGAGATACTACCATCTTTAATCTTATACAAAAGGAACTACAACGGCAAAGAGAAGGCATTGAATTGATTGCAAGTGAAAACTTCACCAGCCTGCAGGTGATGGAAGCAATGGGAACTTCTTTAACCAATAAATATGCAGAAGGTTACCCCGGTCGGCGCTACTATGGTGGTTGCGAAGTGGTGGATGAGGTAGAGCAACTCGCCATTGATAGAATTAAACAGGCTTTTAATTGTGAATATGCCAATGTGCAGCCACACAGCGGCGCACAGGCAAATGCTGCGCTGATGTTGGCAGTATTACAACCGGGCGATAAGATACTGGGGTTAGACCTCAGCATGGGAGGACACCTTACCCACGGCTCACCGGTAAATTTTTCGGGCAAATTATACCAGCCGCACTTTTACACGGTGAAAAAAGACACCGGCCTCATAGATTATGAAATGCTGGAAGAAAAAGCAAGAGCCGAAAAACCAAAACTGATCATTGCCGGTGCATCAGCATACAGCCGTGATATTGATTATGCAAGGATCAGGAAAGTGGCTGATGAAATTGGCGCATTGGTAATGTGTGATATGGCCCATCCGGCCGGTTTAATTTGCAAAGGCTTGTTGAGTTCGCCTTTTGATCATTGTCATTTTGTTACGAGCACTACGCATAAAACACTTCGTGGACCAAGGGGCGGCATCATCCTAATGAAAAAAGATTTTGAAAATCCTTTTGGATTAAAGGACCTGAAAGGAAATACCAGGATGATGAGTAACGTAATTGATATGGCGGTTTTCCCTGGTACGCAGGGTGGACCACTGGAACACGTGATTGCTGCCAAAGCTGTTGCCTTTGGCGAATTGCTTACTGATGAATATACAGAATACATCACTCAGGTTCAAAAAAATGCCCAGGCCATGGCGAAAGCATTTGTTGATAAAGATTACCAGATCATCAGTGGCGGTACTGATAACCATTTAATGCTGATAGACCTTCGCAATAAAAATATCACTGGAAAAAAGGCACAGGAAACTTTGGATAAGGCGCATATCACTTTAAATAAAAATGCTGTGCCGTATGACGATAAGAGTCCTTTTGTAACCAGCGGTATTCGTGTTGGCGTTCCTGCTATTACCACCCGTGGTATGAAGGAAGAACATATGCAAACTGTGGTAAACTTTATTGATAAGGTATTGATGAATATTGATGATGAAGTGCTGGTGGCTTCGGTAAGAGAAGAAGTAAAAACATTTATGAAACAGTTTCCTTTGTATCCTGAATTAAACTAACGCTTAAATTTAAAACGCTATGTTACAACGTATACAATCTATCTGGCTTTTACTCGCAGCCGCCTGCGCATTTTTAGGATTACAATTTCCGTTTTACACGGGCACCAGGGAGGTTGCAGGATACGTGTTGAAGGGCACAGAATCCATCCCGATCATTATTATTACTGTTGCCGTGGGGATACTGGCACTGGTAAGCATTTTTTTGTACAATAACCGCAAATTACAATTACGCCTTACACTGGTGGGTTTACTGCTCCAGGCGGTATTAATCTTTTTATATTATTCTGAAGTTAAAAAATTTACGGACGGCACTTATGCATTGTCTGCCTTGCTGCAGGGCTGTGTTGTGCTGTTCCTGTTCCTGGCTGCCAAGGGAATTAATCATGATAACAGGATCATCAGGGAAAGTAACCGGTTGAGATAATTTTTAAGATCCCGTGCAGCACACGGGATTTTTTTTATGCAGCAATGATATTGCTTTTATTGTATTTGTTGCGGTAATCAACCGGCGACATGGAAGTAATTTTTTTAAACAAATCCCTGAAAGCTTTGGTGTCATTGTATCCCACTTCATACATCACTTCGCTTACAGTTTTTCTGCCTGTTTCCAATTGGCGTTTGGCTGCTTCAATTTTTACCCGCTGAATGTATTCCACGATTGAATTGTTGGTGGCTTTTTTAAACCGCCTCTCAAAAGTCCTTCTGCCAATTCCAAACTTGCTGCAAAGATCATCCACGCTTATTTTTTCGGTGTAATTGTTTTCAATAAAATTCTGTACTGCTACAATGTCTTCGTCTTCATGCAGTTTTTGTCCACGAAAGATCTGGAAAGGAGACTGGCTGTGGCGGTCGATATCCAGCACAAAAAATTTGGAAACCAGGATGGCCATATTCCGGTTGGTATATTTTTCAACCAGGTGCAATAAGAGGTTCCAATAAGAGTTTGCTCCACCGCTTGAATACAAACCGTTCTGCTCTGTTACAATCCGGTTGTCAACAAGATGAACATCGGGGTACATCGTGCGGAAATCATTGGCAAACAACCAATGAGTTGAACAGGAATGCCCATTCAATAATCCCGTGGCGGCCAACACAAATGCGCCGAGGCAAAGGCTGGCAACCTCAGCCCCGTTTTTATATTGCTCAACGATCCATGGCAGAAATTTTTTGTTTTTTTCAACGGCTGCCGGCAGGTGACCACTGATAGCGGGAATGATTACCAGGTCTGGTTTTTTGGCATCTTTTAAAACAGCGTGTGTATGAATTGAAAAAAGACCATCAGCCAGCTTAACTTCCCTGCTTAAGCCTACCAACTGTACGTTAAACAGGGGAGCCTTTCCTTCGCTTTTCAAAAATTCGTTTACTGCTGTAAAAATATAGCGGGGATCGGCCACAGCTTCTACCACCGCTGTTTCTAACACCAAAATGGCAACCTGCTTCATGGTAACTATCATTTTTGTGTAACAAATCTAAGCTTAAGTTTTGTCGCAAACAACCCTAAATATGTCGTATGCGCACCGTAACAAAACGATTTTTGTTTGGTAGTTTTAATGTTGTATAATGCCAGCCAGGCTTTATAAATGATTGTAAAATTCGGCTGATGAGCAGCAGTGTTGGCAATATTGTTGTGACCATATAAGGTTTTTGAGAACTCAAATTCGTATTCCATTGTTCAATCATTATTCATTTATACCACTAAAAATAATGTTATGAAAAAACTTCAGTTTCACACCAACATCAACGCACCCAAAGAAAAAGTATGGGAAATATTATGGGGTAAAACAACCTATCCAAAATGGACCGCAGTTTTTGCTGAAGGTTCAGATGTAGAAACAGACTGGCAGGAGGGTAGCAGGGCTATTTTCGGCGATGGCAAAGGAACCGGTATGATTGCTAATATCGCAAGGCGGATAAGCAACGAGCTAATGTCAATTCAGCATGTGGGCATGTTGAAGGATGGAAAAGAAATTTTAGACGGGCCGGAAGTTGACAGCTGGAAAGGAGCCATAGAGGAATACCGCTTAAATGAAAATAATGGTACTACCAGTCTTGATGTATCACTTGATGCCGGCAACGATGAAAACATGAATAACTATTTCAACGAAAAATTTCCCCTGGCATTAAATGAAGTAAAAGCGATGGCAGAGAATAATTGATGAATGCAGCAGCTACAGAAAGTAGCTGCTGCTAAATATTATTCGCTAATCAGGTAACCCTGGATATTTCCTAAAGTAAAATGGGATCCCGCAGTACCATTGAAAAGGCGGGTTAGTTTCAACGACTGCCCCCCGTTGATATGAACATCAAATGAAAACTTATGCGTCCTGTTAAATGTGGTTGTGGGTAGTGCCGCAAAGCTATTGTTTAATACTACGCTTTCTAATTGGCGGGAGACATTATCGAGGTAATAGTCAAGATTCACCTGGGGCTGATAATTAAGATTAGCGCCACTGCTCAACTCAAGATAGATGGTTCCTTCTATGTGATAAAGCCCCGTTTTATTAAACAGGATCCTGGAGTTATTGGCCATGATAGAAACCATGGATGGATTCAAATTATAAATGGTTGAGTTAAATTCTAAAGAATCTAATGACGGTGTGGTTCCAGTAGTGCTGAAGCGGAATGAAAACCTGATATTATTTCCAAAGGATGCACTCTCCCAGCTGGGCGACCCTGTCCCATTTGAAGTAAGCACCTGCCCCGCAGTGCCGGGATTACTATTAATCCGCAATGCACCTGTTGTATTGATATCACCGCCTCTTACATCTAATTTAAATATTGGACTCCTGGTACCTACCCCGATTCTTCCTCCTGACTGAGGAATAATGCTGAGCAGATCCGGGCGTGTGTTTCCGGGCAGGTCCGACTCGGAACTAATGAAAAGCCCTTCTTCCCTGATGCTGGAAAGTTTAAAACTCGTGCCGGTAATGTCAGAATCTTTATTACTTAATTCGATTACCGTGGTGTCAACGAAGTCTTCTGATTTCACCTTGAGCTTTGAATAGCCGGCTTTTTTTATCTCCAGCATTGCTTTAGGATCTGTTGGAGGAGAGCCATCGGGGCTGATGGATACGCTTTGAGCGCTCGTGTTTGAAAATGTAAATGCAGTACAAATAAAAAGATAAAACTTTTTCATAGTGTTAGTCATTTGGTTAACGATGTTCGAATATAACTAATATGAAGCATATGGCTAAAAGCACATCAGTAGCTGGCAGGCTCCCGGGTTTTCCCAGGCTTGGAAAAACATTTTACTAAAAAATAATTCGTTGCATTACATTTTATAGCTATATTCGAATCATGTTGCCAATCAACGATATTGGTTTTGCAGGATTAACTGTTAGCACTGTAGTTACCACTACCACAACTGCTACGACCCGTTAAGGGTTGTACTATACTATATCATCCCCAGGGGTAAACACACCCGATCACAACATCCCTTGAACCCGTTTACGTATAAACTTAATATTTCTCAACATGCAGGTTTTAAAATTTGGCGGTAGCTCTGTGGCTAATGCCCAGAATATTCAGAGAGTGATTGATATAGTTGGCCAGCGTACTTCGGATGAAGCAACGGTGGTGCTGGTGTCGGCCCTTGGAGGTATTACCGATCTTTTATTAAAGGGTTGCTCGCTGGCGGCTGCTTCCGATGAAGGATACAGGGATTGCCTGGCAGAAATTGAAAGCCGCCACCTGGAAGCGGTGCGGGAACTGATTCCAATACAGGGGCAAAGTGCTGTGTTGAGTTTTGTAAAAACACAATGCAATGAGATGGAAGATATCTGCAATGGAATTTTTTTATTGCGTGAATTATCTCCCAGGACAAAGGACCGTATGGCTGGATATGGAGAAATGCTTTCTTCCAAAATCATCGTTACGGCATTTCAATCAAGAGGGGCAGATGCTGAATGGTTAGACGCTACCCAGCTTATTCAAACAAATAATAATTACGGAAATGCGCAGGTAAATTTTGATCTCACCAACCAGTTAATACCCGACTACATTTATAAACACAAAGCCCAATTATACATTGCACCGGGCTTTATTGCAGGCGCTGCAGATGGTACCAACACCACTCTTGGCAGGGGAGGGTCCGACTACAGCGCTGCTATTTTTGCTGCTGCACTTAACGCAGAACGGTTGGAAATATGGACAGATGTAAGTGGTATGATGACCGCCGATCCAAGGCTTGTACCCAATGCACGCATCATTCCTTCCATCTCTTACCAGGAAGCGATGGAGCTTTCCCATTTTGGGGCCAAAGTAATTTACCCGCCCACCATCCAGCCGGTGATGAACAAAGGAATTCCCGTGTGGATCAAAAATACATTTGCTCCCGGCGATGAAGGCACCCTTATTCAGCAACGGGCAACCGAATCCAGCAGTAGTATTACGGGCATTTCGAGCATTGGTAATATTGCGCTGCTGAGCCTGGAGGGAAGTGGCATGGTGGGCATCCCGGGTTTTTCAAAAAGGTTGTTTGCAGCATTGGCTTCTCAAAAAATAAATGTAATTCTCATTACACAAAGTTCATCGGAGCATTCAATTTGTGTGGGCATCGACGGTTCTATGTCGGCCATTGCTAAGCAGGTAGTAGATGAAGCTTTTGATCATGAAATCAGGTTGAAAAAAGTAGAACCGCTGCAGGTAGAAAATAATCTTTCTGTAGTGGCATTGGTAGGAGACAGAATGAAAAACCACACCGGTATCAGTGGACGTTTTTTTAGCGCCCTTGGAAAAAATGGTATCAATATCAGGGCTATATCACAGGGTTCGTCAGAAAGGAATATCACCGCTGTTATTGGCAGCAAGGATGTGAAAAAAGCGGTAAACGTTATTCACGAAGCATTTTTTGAAAAAAGCGTAAAGGAGGTAAACCTGTTTGTTGCGGGCGTAGGAAATGTGGGAGCCAGGTTGCTGAGCCAGTTGAAACAACAGCAGCAATTTTTAATTGATGAATTGCGTTTAAAAATAAAACTTGTAGGCATTGCCAATAGTAGAAAGATGGCGATTAACGAAGAAGGAATCTTACTGGATAACTGGGAGGAGACACTCCGGAATGGTTTGCCCGGGAATATCCATGATTTTGTTGACAGGGCTATACAACTCAATTTGCGCAACACCGTATTTGCTGATGTTACGGCAAATGATGTGGTGGCAACCGTGTACGATCGTTTGCTGAAAAAAAGTATTGCCGTGGTGGCTTGTAATAAGGTTGCCTGTTCATCGGGATATGAGTATTATCAAAAATTGAAAAACGTTTCAAAGGAATACAATGCAAAATTTTTCTTTGAAACCAATGTGGGTGCCAGTTTACCCATTATCAGCACGTTGAATGACCTGTTGCGGAGTGGGGATGCCATTAATAAAATGCAGGCCGTGTTGAGTGGTACGCTCAATTTTGTATTTAATAATTATGATGGCAGCAGATCATTTGCATCCGTGGTGAAGCAGGCGCAGGAAGAGGGTTACACAGAACCCGATCCGAGGCTCGATTTGAGTGGAAAAGATGTAATGCGCAAGATCATGATATTGGCGAGAGAAGCCGGGCATGAAATGGAAATGGATGATATCAGCAACAGCAGTTTTATGCCAGACGCCTGTATGCAGGGCTCGGTAGAAGATTTTTATCAATCAATGGAGGCGCACGAAGCTCATTTTAAAAATTTATTAGAACAGGCAAAAACTGCCGGGGCCAAATTAAAATTTGTTGCTTCGTTTAATGAAGGCAAAGCAGCAGTTGGATTGCAACATATAGATCCCGCCCACGATTTTTATCACCTTTACGGTAAGGATAATATCGTGTTGTTTTACACCGACAGGTATGTAGATCAGCCGTTGGTGATAAAAGGTGCCGGTGCGGGGGCGGATTTAACAGCCTCGGGTGTGTTTGCGGATATTATCAGGGCATCGAGGGCGTAGTTGCAGAGTCGGCAGTCGATAGCTATTAGTCATTAGTAATTGAAGATGGAAAATAAAGTAATAAAAGTGTATGCGCCGGGTACGGTGGCCAACATCGTTTGCGGGTTTGATGTATTGGGTTTGTGCCTGCATCACCCATGCGATGAAATGTGGGTAGAGATGAATGACAGTGGTAGGGTTACCGTGAGCAGTGATGATGGTTATCAACTTCCATCTGACCCCGCGTTGAATACTGCCGGAGCTCCCTTGCTGGAAATTCAACAGCAATTAAACAATAGATTTGGGTTTGATGTCAAAATCAAAAAAAATATAAAACCGGGCAGTGGGGTAGGCTCCAGTGCTGCAAGTGCCGCAGGGGCAGTGGTGGCAGCTAATCATTTGCTGGGAAATATATTTACAAAGGAAGAACTGGTTTCATTTGCGATGTTTGGAGAAAAAGTGGCGAGTGGTGTAAAACATGCAGACAATGTAGCACCATGTATCTATGGTGGAATTACTTTGATCCGTGGTATTTTTCCGTTGGATATTGTAAGTATTCCTGCACCGGAATTATGGGTAACGTTGGTACACCCGCAGATAGAAGTGCGCACGTCTGATGCAAGACAGATTTTAAAAAAGCAGGTACTGCTGAAAGATGCTATTAAACAATGGGGGAATATCGCAGGGCTCGTAGCTGGTTTTATGAAAAATGATTATGAGCTTATCAGTCGCAGTTTGGAAGATGTTATCATTGAACCGGTGCGAAGTATTTTAATTCCTGGTTTTGATGAAGTGAAAAGGAGAAGTAAGGAAGCTGGTGCTTTAGGTGGTGGTATTTCCGGGTCTGGTCCTAGTGTTTTTATGTTGAGTAGGGATGAAAGCACAGCGCAGTCTGTTGGAAAAGAGATGAATGATGTTTACAGTAAAATAGGGTTAGAGCACGTTGTTTATACGACGAAGATAAATGAGGGTGGAGTAAGGATTGCTGAAACGAATTAAAACGAACCTGTCTTTCCTCAGGGCAGCATACACGAATTGACTTTTAGAATTATGAATTACTACAGTACCAAACATTTATCGCCAAATGTCGATTTTAAAACAGCTACCATCCAGGGGCAGGCGCCGGATAAGGGATTGTATTTTCCTGCTTTTATTCCAGAGCTGAATGAAAAATTGATAAATAATATAGATCAATATAGCAATGAAGCCATTGCATTTGAAGTCATCAAGCCTTATATAGGCGATTGTATCCCTGAACATGAATTAAAAAGCATCGTGGAAGAAACGATCAACTTTCCTATTCCGTTGGTTGAGATCACTGATCGTATTTCATCGTTAGAATTATTCCATGGGGCTACCCTTGCCTTTAAAGATGTTGGTGCAAGGTTCATGAGCCGATGCCTTGGATATTTTTTAAAAGACAGTGATAAAAAGGTAACGGTGTTAGTAGCAACCTCCGGTGATACAGGCGGAGCAGTGGCCAATGGTTTTTATGATGTGCCGGGTGTAGATGTTGTAATTCTATATCCTTCAGGAAAAGTAAGTAGTGTACAAGAAAAACAATTAACAACACTTGGCAAAAATATCCATGCGCTGGAAGTAAAAGGGAGTTTTGATGATTGCCAGCAAATGCTGAAAGATGTTTTTGCAAATGCAGATGAATTTCCCAATTTATTTTTGACTTCAGCAAATTCTATCAATGTAGCCCGATGGCTACCCCAACAATTTTATTATTTCTTCGCTTTTAAACAATGGAAGGACAAAAACAATCCTCCCGTGATCAGTGTGCCCAGCGGTAATTTCGGAAATATATGCGCCGGGATTCTAGCCAATGCATCGGGCCTACCTGTGCAACATTTTATTGCAGCCTGCAATGCAAATGACGTGGTGCCACATTATTTACACACGGGTGATTATGCAATAAAAAATGCTGTACCCACCATCAGCAATGCCATGGATGTAGCCAACCCCAGCAATTTTGTGCGTATTATGGAAATTTTTGAACAGCAGTTTTCGGACTTAAGGGAAAAGCTGTCGGGCTATAGTATCAGTGATGCAGAAACAAAAGCAACTATTAAAGCTATCTACCAG
>CBFGLL010000013.1:0-20422 GCA_965649585.1 uncultured Chitinophagaceae bacterium
GACACTCTCCATATTCCTACTGATTTAGACCTTGATGAATTAAGCCCTCTCTCAAACCCAAAAAATTAGTAGTAAAAATGTATCTCTTACAATCAGATGTGTCAAAGCTCATGTTTATCGGATCGATAGGCATGATAACACTCGCCATCGGCATTATCGTGTTTGTGATAATGCACCAGCGAAAGGTGATCCGTTACCACATCCACATGAAAAAACTGGAGGCCGAAAAACAACAGCTCTTTCTCAACGCTTCAATCAAATTACAGGAAGAAGAGCGGCAGAGAATTGCTGCCGACCTTCACGATGATGCCGGGCCTTTGCTGGCTACCGCCCGCCTATACCTTAATGAAAACATGGTGAATCTTGAAAAAGCGGCACAACTACAAAATATATTCAGCGCAAAACAGATTATTGATGATGCAATCCTGCTGATCCGGAACATCAGCCACAGCCTGATGCCACCCACCTTAAAAAATTTCGGGCTGGAGAGTGCTACAACGGATCTTTTCCAGAAAATCAGTGGTAGTGGTACTATCAATGCGAGCGCACGTTTTCATGATTACCGCCAGCGCCTTAAAGTTGACCAGGAACTGCTTGTATTCCGCATTATCCAGGAACTTATCAATAATATTATCAAGCACAGCAATTCTGGTTTTATACATCTTACTCAAAATGCCAATGCTAATTTTATGTACATCCGCCTTCACCACGATGGCAAGGGTATCGTACAATCCGAATTTGAAAAGCTGAGTCATTCAGCCCAGGGCCTGGGCCTTAAAAATATTGCCAGCAGGGTAAAAGTGCTCAATGGAAGGATTCTTTTTGAGATTGATAACAGCCACACCTACTACAAAGTGACGCTGGAAATTCCGAAAGAAAATATCGTTTGATCAATTTGCTGCTTCTAATTGGGGCAATGTTCTTAATTTTATGCGCAGTATGCTCCCAGATCAAATAAAAGTTGCTATAGCCGATGATCACCAGATTTTTCGAAAAGGGGTGATCCTTTCTCTTCGTCCTTTCACCAATATTAAGTTTGTGATGGAGGCTGAAAACGGTGAGGATCTTCTTCAAAAACTTCCCGAGGCAATGCCCGACGTGGTGTTGTGCGACTTGAAAATGCCCATCAAAGATGGTATTGATGCTACAAAGATCATTACCAAAACCTATCCTCAAATTCGGGTGATCATTCTTACCATGTACGAAGATGAACGTTTCGTGGGCCACCTCATGGATTGTGGAGCCGCCGGCTACTTACTGAAAAACACTGAACCCGTAGAAATAAGAAAAGCCATCATGGATGTGGTGCGCACCGGCTTTTACCTTAATCCATTCGTGAACAAGGTACTGATCAAGAAAAACTACAGCAAGCAAAAATTCAATCCTTCCTTAACCTCTGAAGTGGCTTTAAGTGAAAGGGAAAAAGAAGTGCTCACGCTGGTGTGCATGGAGTTTACTGCTACTGAAATCGCACAAAAAATGAGCATCAGCGCCAGGACGGTGGAAGCTATAAAAGACAGGCTGATGGAAAGGTTCGGCGTAAAAAACTCGGTGGGCCTTGTGTTTTATGCTATGAAAAATCAACTCATCGATTAAAATAACCCAAACAACTGTGAGTCGATCTTAGTAATGATCTGCCCCAGGTGTTCTTCATTTTCCGCAAACTTATTAGTGTCTGCATCAATGATCAACAAAGGTCCTTCTTTGTAATTATCAATCCAGTTATTGTAATAATCATTCAGTTTTTTCAGGTAATCGAGCCTGATATTTTCTTCATATTCCCTTCCCCGCTTTTGAATTTGAGCAACCAGAGTAGGCACGGATGCTTTTAAATAGATGAGCATATCCGGGGGTTGTACCATCGTTTTTAGTGTTTCAAAAAAGCGGTAATAGTTTTCAAAATCTCGTTTTCCCATCAGGCCCATATCATGCAGGTTGGGCGCAAAAATGTTGGCATCCTCATAAATAGTCCTGTCCTGTATCACGGTTTCGGTACCACGATGTATGTCGAGCAGTTGGTTGAGCCTGCTGTTTAAAAAGAAGATCTGCAGGTTAAAACTCCAGCGGGGCATATCCTCGTAAAAGTCATTGAGGTAGGGGTTGTGATCTACGTCTTCAAATTGGGGTATCCATTTGTAGTGCTTGCTCAGCATTTCAGTGAGCGTGGTTTTGCCAGCACCTATATTGCCTGCTACTGCTATATGTTTTGGTTTTTTGATCTTCGCCATATCCCTTGCTGCGGTATTTGGTAATTGTTGTTGTAAAAAAATTAGACGTTCAATGTAAGCATTCTTAGTGAAACCCGAAAAACATTCTAATAATAGTTTAGCCCCATGGCCTGCCTTACCACGTTGATGGTTGCCTGCGCACTTTCCCTGGCTTTTCCTGCCCCTTCCTTCATTACTTTTTCCAGGAACCCGTGGTCGTTCATAATATCGCTTGCCTTCTGCCGAATTGGAGTTATAAATTTTACCATATCTTCTGCAAGTTGTTTTTTCATATCGCCATAGCGGATGCTACATTCGTTAAAATCGTTCTCAAATTGTTGAATGGTATTATCGCTGCTCACCAGTTTCATCAGCAGGAAGATATTTTCTATATAATCTGGTTTTGCTGAATTCTTTTCTGTGGGTCCTGCATCGGTTTTGGCTTTCATTATTTTTTTACGGATCATGTCATCATCATCAGCCAAAAACAGTGTCGCCATTGCGTTTTCGCTCTTACTCATCTTACCTGTACCATCGAGCCCTGGTATTTTTATCAGCGATTCGCCAAAATTAAATGCGGCAGGTTCAGGAAAGGTTTCTCCATAACGATGGTTAAATCGTTGGGCAAAATTTCGGGCCATTTCAAGGTGTTGCTCCTGGTCTTTACCTACAGGAACAAAACTGGCTCGGTGAATTAAAATATCTGCACTCATTAGCACGGGGTAGGTGAGAAGGCCTGCATTTACATTCTCGGGGTGTTGCCTCACTTTGTCTTTAAAGGTGGTCGTTTTTTCCAACTCACCTTTATAAGCAAGCATATTAAGGTAGAGGTACAGTTCGGAAATTTCAGGCACATGGCTCTGGCAGAAGAAGGCAGCTTTTTCAGGATCAAGCCCGCATGCTATGTTTTCTGCAATTACCCTGTGTACATTTTCTTTGAGTTCTTTAGTGTCGGGATGGGTGGTGAGGGAATGCAGGTCGGCTACCATAAAATAGCACTCATATGCTTCCTGCATTTTTACATAGTTGCGCATGGCGCCGAAATAATTACCCAGGTGCAGGTAACCGGTGGGCCTTATGCCGCTCATTACAATATTATTCTTCATCTCAAAAAAGTTCTGGCGGCGAAGATAATAAAGTTCAGCGGCCCATTCCGGAGGTTTTAGGTTTTGTTGGCCGCTTGTATAATTAGGGCGGGCACCTCCACCGAAACCATTAATTTTGTTTTATGGAAGTAAATGAAGCCCTGGTTGATAAACTGGCAAATCTTGCCCGTTTAAAATTTCATAAAGAAGAGAAAACGGCCATTGGTAAAGACCTGGAAAAAATGATTGCTTTGGTGGAAAAAATGAATGAAGTGGACACGGAAAATGTGGCTCCTTTGCTGCATATGAGCTCCCATACCAACAGGATGCGAAAAGATGAAATTGCCGGACAGGTAAAAAAAGAAGCTGCCTTAAAAAATGCTGCCAACCATAATAAAGATTTTTTCCTTGTACCTAAAGTGATAAAAAAATAATGATGCCCGAAACCATTTTACAACTAGAGCAGATTCGCAAAAGTTATTACCTCGGCAAGCAGGAGTTACCTGTACTAAAAGGGATCAGTTTGGGCATCTCCAAAAATGAATACATCGCGTTGATGGGCCCCAGCGGTAGTGGTAAATCGACTTTAATGAATATCCTGGGTTGCCTTGATTCGCCCACCGGTGGTCGTTATATTCTTAATGGTAAAGATGTAAGCCGAATGGAAGATGATGAACTGGCCGAAGTACGCAATAAAGAGATTGGGTTCGTTTTTCAGCAATTTAATTTATTACCAAGGTTAACAGCTGCTGAAAATGTGGCCCTTCCGCTCGTATATAGCGGCAGTACAAAAAAAGAAAGAATAGAACGAGCTGAAGCGGTGTTAGAAAAAGTAAAACTTACCGACAGGATGCACCATAAGCCCAATGAACTCAGTGGAGGCCAATGTCAGCGGGTTGCTATCGCCAGGGCCTTAGTGAATAACCCATCCATCATATTGGCAGACGAACCTACCGGTAACCTTGATTCGAAAACTTCCTACGAAATAATGGATATCCTTGGAAAAATTCATGCGGACGGAAACACCATTGTGCTGGTAACGCACGAAGAAGATATATCTCAATATGCACACAGGGTAATAAGGTTGAAAGACGGCCTGGTTGAATCTGATAAACTGAATGAAGTTATCCGCACCCAACTCACCACTTAATAAATGTTCAATGGCTTTAAAGATCTATACAAAAACAGGTGACAGCGGTAAAACAAGTTTGATTGGCGGTACTAAGGTTCCGAAAAGTCATATCCGGATAGAAAGTTATGGTACAGTAGACGAATTGAATTCTCAAATCGGGTTCTGTTCTGACCAGTTGACTGATGAGGCGTCAAAAAAAATGCTCAAGGAAATACAGGACCGTTTATTTACGATTGGCTCGGCCTTGGCCTGTGACCCGGACAAAGAACCCTTGATGAAAATACCCGATCTCAAAAAAGAAGACGTAGAGCTGCTGGAAAACTCGATTGACAAAATGAACGAGGTATTGCCTGTGATGAGATCATTTATTTTGCCCGGGGGGCATATGGCTGTATCAAGTTTACATGTGGCACGTTGTGTATGCCGAAGGGCCGAACGTATATGTGTACACATGCAGGAAGAAAATATTTTTATTGAACCGCTGGTTATTCAATACCTCAACAGGTTAAGTGACTATCTTTTTGTTTTAGCTAGATTTACAGGCCAGCAGTTGGGTGCTGAAGAAATTGCATGGAAGCCCAGGATATCGAAATAAAGTTTTGGCTAAAATTTTTCAAAATCATTTGATGCCTTAGGCAATTATCTTTATTTTTGCCGCCCGTTATGCCGGGGTAGCTCAGCTGGTTAGAGCACAGGATTCATAACCCTGAGGTCGGCAGTTCAAGTCTGCTCCCCGGTACAGGAAAGTCCAATGTTAATTGGGCTTTTTTTATTGCCGGAATCTTTGCAGCGGGGGCAAAAAAAATCCCCGCCAGTGGCAGGGATCTTATTAAGTTTTGTGCGCAATTACTCTGCAATAATTTCAAGTTCAACTTCAGTTTCGTTTCCGTTACCAAAATCAACTTTAGCTTTGTAGTTGCCCAGTTCTTTAATTTCATCAACGATGTGGATACGACGGCGATCGATTTCGTAGCCCTTTTGCTCACGGATAGCACGTGCTACCTGAACTGAAGTTACACTACCGAAAATCTTACCGCTTGTTCCGGTTTTAGCACCAATTTTTAAAGCACCATCGTTCAAAACTGCAATTACGCTATTCACTTCAGCTAATAATTTCGCCTCTTTCTTAGCTTGTTGCTTCATTTTTTCTTCCAGTTGCTTTAAGTTGCTTGGACTAGCTTCAACCGCAAACTTTTGTGGAATTAAGTAGTTACGGCCATAACCGTTTTTTACTGTTACCAATTCATTGGCACCACCTAAGTTGTTTACATCTTTAATCAGAATTACCTGCATTTTCTTTGCATTTTTACCCAACTCTTCAACTAGTTCAGAGCTTTCTCCCGTTAAAACGTAGGGATTAGGGTGGTTTAAAATATAGTTTCTATTTCAAAAGATCCGTTACGTAAGGCAGGATAGCCATTTGACGGGCTTTCTTTACTGCTTCACCAACTTTGCGTTGAAATTTAAGAGAGTTACCTGTGATACGGCGTGGTAATAATTTACCTTGCTCGTTCAGGAACTTCTTTAAAAAATCTCCGTCTTTATAATCGATGTAGCGGATGCCCATCTTTTTAAAACGGCAGTATTTTTTCGGACGATTATCAGCTTTGATAGCCGTAAGGTATTTTATTTCATTTGCTTTTGCCATGATTATGCCTCCGCTTTTTCTGTTGCTGAATGTTGTACGCCACTACTCTTTTTCTTGTTGTACTCAACGGCGTATTTGTCGAGGACAGTGAACATGTGACGCATAACTGATTCGTCACGCAAAAGTTGAATTTTCAACTTTTCATTGAAGCTGGTTGGCGCAGAATACTCCATTACCCAATAGATCCCTGTGGTCTTTTTGGCGATGGGATAGGCCAGTGATTTTAGTCCCCATGGATTGGTGTGCGTTACTTCGCCGCCGTTTTCTTTAACGAGGGCTTCGTATTTTTTCTGAGCAGATTTGAAATCTTCTTCAGAAAGCACAGGAGTAAAAATCACCATCAATTCGTAGTTGCTCATTTTTACCTGTTTTTGCTTCTCCCGGTATGTTGGGTTCAGCAGTTTAAAAAATTGTTTATCCCGCTTTTTTTAAAACGGGTGGCAAAGGTAAGGGAAAAAAGGGGGAAATCGGAAGGATCGAAGGAGGAAAATTATAAAACCCATCGATAACTAATTAATTAATTATCAATGGGTTCTAAAATATTGAAGGGTAAAAATCTATTTTATTTCTCCCACCATTTGCGAAGGAATCACCCATTCGTCGAATTCTTTGGGAGAAACATAACCCAGTTTTACCGCCATCTCCTTTAACGTAGTGCCCTCTTTATGCGCTTTCTGAGCAATTTCGGCTGCTTTGTAATAACCGATTTTTGTATTGAGCGCTGTTACCAGCATCAGCGAATTATCTACATGCTTTTTAATATTCTCTTTAATTGGTTCAATACCCACAGCGCATTTATCGTTGAAAGAAACGCAGCCGTCACCGATCAATCTTGCACTATGAAGAAAATTGTAGATCATTACCGGCTTAAACACATTTAACTCAAAATGGCCATTGCTGCCACCAATGCTGATGGCAACATCGTTACCCATCACCTGGGCAGCAATCATGGTGAGTGCTTCGCATTGCGTTGGGTTTACTTTTCCGGGCATGATGGATGAGCCCGGTTCATTGTCTGGGATAAAAATTTCACCGATGCCACTCCTTGGCCCGCTGCTTAGCATGCGGATATCGTTGGCGATCTTCATTAAACTTACCGCTACAGTTTTTAATGCGCCATGCGCTTCTACGATGGCATCATGTGCAGCAAGCGCTTCAAATTTATTGTGGGCAGTTTTAAAAGGAAGCTTTGTGAGTTTTGCAATATGTTTCGCAACATTCACATCGTATTTTGGAGGAGTGTTAATGCCTGTACCAACCGCTGTTCCACCCAGGGCTAATTCACTTAAATGCTCCAGGGAATTCTTGATCGCTTTTAATCCATGGTCTAACTGTGACACATACCCGCTGAATTCCTGTCCCAGGGTGAGTGGGGTGGCATCCATAAAATGGGTACGCCCGATCTTAACCACTTTTTTAAACGCTTTTGCCTTTTTATCGAGTGTGTTGCGGAGTTTTAAAATGCCGGGGATGGTAGTTTCCACCAGGATTTTATAGGCCGCAATATGCATAGCAGTAGGAAAAGTATCGTTACTGCTCTGGCTCTTATTTACGTCATCGTTTGGATGCAGGTATTTTTCTTTGTCGCTCAATTTTCCTCCATTCAGCACATGGCCACGATAAGCGATCACTTCATTTACATTCATGTTACTTTGAGTACCACTACCTGTTTGCCAAACTACCAATGGGAAAAATTCATCCAGTTTGCCATCGAGGATCTCTTTGGCGACTTTGCCAATAAGGTCGGCTTTTTTCTTTGTGAGAACGCCGGCTTCGTTGTTGGTAATGGCTGCAGCATGCTTTAAGTATGCGAAAGCTCTGATGATCTCTTTCGGCATGCGGTTAATATCCTGGGCGATTTTGAAATTGTCAATACTTCTTTGAGTTTGTGCACCGAAGTATGCATTCAGGGGAACTTTCACTTCACCCATAGTGTCCTTTTCTATACGATATTCCATATCAGTTTTTTTGAGGGCACAAAGGTACGCAGCTAAAAAATCATTTACCTGAAAAAACGGCTTTTCTTTTCTCCAGGAACGCTGTGGTTCCTTCTTTCATATCTGCCGTGTCAAAGCAATTTCCAAATTCGGCGATCTCTTCGGCATACCCATCCTTTTTTTCATCAAACACTGCATTTGCTGCCCTGATACAACCTGCCACGGCAAGTGGTGCCTTGCCGTTTACCAGGGTTAGAATTTTTTTCGTGTGTTCCAGCAATGTATCCGGGCTGGTAACATAGTTTACAAGGCCGAGTTCCCTTGATTCGTTTGCATCAATCATTTGTGCGCTCAGCAACAGTTCCATGGCTTTTCCTTTTCCAATGTGTTGCACAAGGCGTTGTGTGCCGCCATATCCCGGGATCAATCCAAGGTTCACTTCCGGCTGACCAAATTTTGCATTGTCACTGGCCACTCTAAAATGACAAGCCATTGCCAGTTCGCAGCCACCACCTAGGGCAAAACCATTTACAGCAGCCACTATGGGTTTATTACAATTCTCAATTTTGAAAAATACATCCTGTCCTCTTTTCGCCAGGTCCATTGCCTGCGATTTATCCAGGCCGGAAAATTCAGTAATGTCTGCACCGGCAACAAAAGCCTTAGGGCCTGCACCTGTTATGATTACAGACTTCACATTTGGGTCCGAAGCAATATCGTCTATTGCTTTTTCAAGGTCGTTGAAAACGTCTTTATTCAAAGCATTTAATTTATCAGGACGATTGATTGTAATGGTGCAGATATTATTCTCCGTTTCAATGATGAGCGTACTCATAATATTAATTTTTTTGAGGGGTCGAAGATAGTAAATTTGGATCATGACATTTTTGCAAGTGGTCACCTATATCGGCGTATTTGTGTTTGCGCTTACAGGAGCATTCAAAGCAAGGGCTTACCGCATGGATATTTTTGGTGGATTGGTGGTGGCTTTTGCTACGGCTTATGGAGGTGGAACCATCAGGGACCTGTTGATCGGCATCCGCCCGGTGAACTGGATTAATGATAATTTTGCGCTGATGTTGGTATTTGCCGGAACTGCTTTTACTTTCCTCCTGAAAGAAAACGTAAACCGGTTCAGGCGAACCATTTTTTTTACGGATGCTATCGGGCTGGGATTATTTACTACGGCCGGAATAGAAGTGGCGGCAAGGAATGGTTTAAATGAAGGTTATGCGCTCATCATGGGGGTTATTACTGCAACCTTCGGTGGTTTATTGGCAGATATTTTTTGTAACGCCGTGCCAAACCTGTTCAAAAAAGGCGAATTGTATGCAACCGCCTGTGCCATTGGAGGAGGTGCTTATTTGTTGTTGAAAAGAACTAGTATCGATAACAACTTTGTACTTGCAATATGTGTGGTACTGATAGTGGGTATCCGTATCTATTCTAAAAGAAAAAGGTTGATGCTGCCCGAGATTTGAGCGAACTTAAAAATTCCGATGTTCTTGCACCCAGCCTTTGATATAATCCGCTATTTCCCTGGTTGACGTGCCGGGAGCAAATAGTTTTCCCGCACCCATTACATTTAGTGCTTTCATATCATCTTCCGGAATAATGCCGCCGCCCGTTAATAACACATCATCCATCTTTTTTTCTTTAAGCAGGCTGATGATCTTTGGGAAAACCGTCATATGGGCTCCGCTTAAAATACTTACGCCAATGGCATCTACATCTTCCTGCAGTGCAGCATTCACCACCATTTCCGGCGTTTGGCGCAAGCCTGTATAAATTACTTCCATGCCAGCATCTCTTAACGCAGTAGCAATTACTTTAGCACCGCGATCGTGGCCATCTAGTCCAACCTTTGCAACCAATACTCTTACTGGGCGATTCATACTCATGCGTTAAAAATAGTTAATGCTTTTTTAATCCTCCGGATGGTTTCTTCTTTGCCTATTAAAGAGGCGATCTCAAATACTGCAGGGCCGAACTTTCCGCCTACCAGCATAATGCGAAGTGGTAACTGCAGTTCACCGGGTTTGATATTATGCGTTGCTGCCAATTCTTTAAAGGAAGCTTCAATCGAAGTGGTATCCCAACCGATTTCACTCAGTTTGTTAATGAACGCTTCAAAGAAAATATTTTTTTGTTCGTTCCATTTCGGTTTCACGGCATCAGCATCCAATTGTTCAGGCGCTTTAAAAAAGTACACCGCCTGCTCATAGAAATCTGGTAAAAGGGTACAACGATCTTTCACCAATCCCAATACCTTTTGAAAATAGCCGTCGTCGTTTAAAACAATTCCTTTCGCTCTAAAATCATCTTTTACAAGCGAAGAAAAATGATCCACATCCAGCCTTTTTATCCATTCATGGTTGAACCACTTGGCTTTTTCAAAATCAAATTTTGCTCCTGCCTTGTGTACCCGGTCAATTGAAAACCTGTTTACCAGTTCTTCTTTGGAAAATATTTCCTGTTCTGTGCCGTCGTTCCAGCCGAGAACTGCTAATAAATTAATAAAGGCCTCCGGTAAAAATCCTTTTTCTTTAAAACCCTCGGTGAATTCCTTGTTGCGTGGATCCGTCCAGTTCATAGCAAAAACCGGGAAGCCGTATTTTGCGCCATCTCTCTTACTTAATTTTCCGCTGGGCCCCATGATCAAAGGAAGGTGTGCCCACTGCGGCATATTTTCAATACCAAATAAATACTTCCACAATAAAATGTGCACGGGAGCACTACTCAGCCATTCTTCACCACGAAAAGCATGGGTTATTTTCATCAGGAAATCATCCACTACTACTGCAAGGTGGTAGGTGGGCATGCCGTCAGCTTTCAGCAACACCTTATCATCAACTACTGATGAATCAAAACTCACTTCGTGGTGTACCAGGTCATTGAACGAAATGGTTTCATGCTCTGGCATTTTGATCCGCACCACATGCCTTGCACCCTCTTGTAACAACTGCGCAGTTTCTGATGCAGAAAGTGTTAATGAGTTTTTCATACTCATCCTGAGTTTGCCATCGTATTGAGGGGAAGGGTTGCTGTCTGTTTTATGATCATTCCGCATTTTTTCCAGGTCCTCTGTTGTATCGAAAGCATAGTATGCATTTCCCTGGGCGATTAACTGCTCTGCGTATTTTTTATACAGTTCTTTTCTTTCGCTTTGGCGGTAGGGGCCATATGCACCGCCATGTTGTGGACTTTCATCGGGCGTGAGTCCGCACCATTCCAGGCAATTAAAAATATATTGCTCCGCTCCTTCTACAAACCTTGTTTGATCGGTATCTTCTATTCTTACAATAAAATCTCCACCACTTTGTTTTGCAAATAAGTAGTTGTATAAAACTGTTCTCACTCCGCCAAGATGTAAACCTCCCGTGGGGCTGGGAGCAAATCGAACCCTGATTTTCTTATCTGACATAACTAATTTTCTGGCTGCAAATATAGGCTGGGAGGGGGCAATAAAAAAGCCGCCAGTGTTATTGGCGGCTCTTTTCGTATTAAAAGCTTATGGTAACATGATGGTTCTTGGAGGACGACCATCTACAGAAATAGTGGCGATCCGATCGCAGGTGCCATCACCATAATCCAATATTGCAAAATGATGTGGTCCCTGGAATTTCACCTTGCCCTTATCAATATTATGGCAGGAAACTTTTTTCTGTAATGGCTCAATGATGGTTGCTGTACGGGTAACGCCATTAGGATTGGTTACTGTTCCATTGCCGCTGATTGAAAAAATATCGTCAAGAATTTGAGGCGTACTTGAGCCTGCCGTTTGCGTCACATTTTTCAAAGATTCGTGCAGCCAGAATGCGCCATTAGGAGCAGTAATTTTTCCATTGTCAACCTCTCTTCTCCAGCTCCGTACCGGCGGAATACTGGTATTGGTCCAGGTAATTATCCCTTCCCTTTTAAAACGATTAACGAAATAATTTTCAAATGTCATCACTGCGGTTGCTCCCGGGCGGCGGATAGAATCGGAGATCACAATTTGTACCACACCACTCCTCACAATTCCCTGCGAGGTGCAGGTGGAGTCGAAGGTAATGCGGATGGTTTTGGGGAAGCCTGTGGCTGGAGTTACAGTTATATCTGCACAGGGAATAAAGTTGTCGGTACCTCCCGGTTCGTTGATGATGCGGCCTCCCAGTAAGTTCCTGTCCTGCCCGGTTTCAAACAGGAGCTGGTTGTCCATTTCCACGAACTGGTCAGCATAGGAATTATCGGTACTCAACTGGAAGGTTTGTTCTACAACAGCTTCAGAATCTGTTGGAGCAGTGTCTCCATCTTTTTTGCAGGAATTAAAAACGGTTAGCGTACCAACCGCAGCGATAATAAAAAGGTTTGTAGGTTTCATAACTTATTATTTTGTTAATCTATGACGAAAGGTTATGGAATTGGTTTAATGTTTTAAAAAAAATTAATTTGCTGAATGTTTTATTTGGTAAAAACGCCCGCCTGGGTAGAAAAATTATATCCCAGGCGCATTTGGTCTGTAAAAACTGCGCATAAGGAGATTTACCTGAGTTTTGATGATGGTCCACACCCGGTGGAGACGCCATTTGTGTTGGATACCCTGCGGGAGTTTAATGCAAAAGCCTGTTTTTTCTGTATTGGGAAAAATGTAGTAGCCTACCCAGACCTGTACCAACGAATACTGGATGAGGGGCATAGCGTTGGCAACCATACCTACAGCCATGTAAATGCTTCTAAAACAACAGAAGAGGATTACCTGGCAGATGTTGCCCTTGCCAAAAACCATATCGACAGCCAGCTTTTCCGACCGCCATATGGAAGGATCAACAGTTTTTTGGCAAGGCAGCTTTCTGCACCTGCTTACCGGCTTACAACCGTGATGTGGACTGTATTAAGCGGCGATTTTGACATTAAACTCACAAAAGAAAAATGCCTGGAAAACGTATTACTGAACACAAGAGAAGGAAGCATTGTGGTGTTTCATGATAGTGAGAAGGCGAGTGAAAAACTCAGATTTGTGTTGCCGCTGATGCTGAAACATTTTACCGGTAAAGGATTTTCATTTAAAAAACTCGAGCAAAATAGCTGACAAAAAAAATGGGCCTGGGTAGACACCCTGGCCCGTTTTTAATCCGTACCCTATGAAAACTGATGCCAAGGTACGGTGAAGAAATTTAAATCGCAAAATTTTCTTTTAAATTTTTTTGAGCCATTTTGAAACAGAAACGCAAAACCCATGATAGATACGCATTGCCATCTTTATGTAGCCGAAATACTACAGGATATTGACGAAATAATGGACAGGGCGGGGGCTGCAGGGGTAAGCGAATTTTACCTCCCGGCAATAGACAGCAGTACCCATGGTGCCATGATGCAACTGGAAGAAAGGTTCCCGGGTAAATGCAAATCCATGATCGGTTTGCATCCCTGTTCTGTGAAAGAAAATTACAAAGAGGAACTGGCGCAGATCAAGAAGCTGCTTCAAACCCGGAGCTTTTCGGGAATTGGAGAGACAGGCCTCGACTTTTACTGGGATACAAGTTTTAAGGCACAACAGTATACAGCTTTGGAAACCCAGGTAGAGTGGGCGCTTCAATACAATTTACCATTGATCCTGCACACGAGGAATGCAACGCAACAAACCATCGACGTTGTAAAAAACTATGTTGGTACCGGGTTAAGAGGAATATTTCATTGTTTTGGCGGAAGCCTGCAGGAAGCGCAACAGGTAATTGAAAACAATTTTATGTTGGGCATCGGCGGTGTATTAACGTATAAAAATTCCGGGCTGGCCGATGTGATTAAAAACATCGACATGGCGTTTATTGTTTTGGAAACCGATGCACCGTACCTGGCGCCGGTACCCTTCAGGGGCAAAAGAAATGAAAGCAGTTACCTGCCTGCAGTTGCGCAAAAGCTGGCTGAGATAAAAAATATCCCGGTAGATGAGGTAGACCGGCTTACTACTGCAAATGCAAAAAAAATATTTGGCTGATGCCGGATTCATTTTATTTGAAACACATTTGGTAGTACATTTGCACCCCACTGCAAAAGCCTGGAGACGTGTCCGAGTGGTTGAAGGAGCACGCCTGGAAAGTGTGTATACGGGAAACTGTATCAAGGGTTCGAATCCCTTCGTCTCCGCTTTATTTTTCCAACACTTTTTCCATTTGCATACTGCGGGAGCCTTTTATGAGTACCTGCGCATTTTCAAAATGCTGCTGTTGAAACCAGCTTTTAGCCTGATCGGCAGTTTCAAATTTTAAAAAACCATCTTTAGCTACTGCGAATGATTTTCCTACCAACACTACCTGCTTCCATGGATGTTGTTCAATTAGTTTTATAATGGCTTCATGTTCTGCAGCAGTGCTGTCGCCCAGTTCCATCATAGCGCCCAGCACCAAAACTTTTTGAGCACCTTCCATTGCTGCAAAATTTAAAATGGCGGCACGCATACTTGATGGATTAGCATTGTAGGCATCCAGGATGATCTTATTAGTACCCACCTGGATTAATTGCGAACGACTATTAGATGGTTCATAAGATTCGAGTGCGGAAATAATTTGTAATTCGGGCACCAGGAAAGTTTTTCCCACGCATATTGCAGCCAGTACGTTGGGTAAATTGTATCCACCAACCAGTTTGGTATTGACGATCTGCTGCCCTGTCTCCCCGTTAAATGACACTGATAAAAAGCCGGCATCCCCGGCAATTTTTCCCATCAAAGATCCTTTGCTTTGGCCGTAAGCGATGATATGTTTAACCCCCTGGCTTATCTCATGCAGGTAATCGTAATCATCATAAATAAATGCCACCCCGTTATGTTCCCTCAGGTAATCGAAGAGTTCTGCTTTACCTTTTTTCACACCTTCTACGCCGCCGAAGCCCTCGAGGTGTGCTTTACCAATATTGGTGATGATGCCGTGGGTAGGCATGGCATATTCACAATAAGAGGCAATTTCTTTCTGGTGGTTGGCACCCATTTCTATCACAGCCATCTCTGCATCTTTTTTTATTTTGAGAAGTGTGAGGGGCACGCCGATATGGTTATTTAAATTCCCTTCTGTTGTATAGGTTTTGTATTTTTTGGAAAGTACCTCGTGTACCAGTTCTTTTGTAGTGGTTTTTCCATTGCTGCCAGTGATAGCAATAAAGGGGATATCAAATTGCATACGATGCTTGCGGGCCAGGGCCTGCAGTGCCTGCAATGAATCCTGTACCAGCTGGCAGTTTTCATTGATCACGGCCGATGGTTCATCCACCACGCAGTAGGCAGCACCGGCGTCAAACGCCTGCTGCACGTACTGGTTGCCATTAAAGTTTGGTCCTTTTAATGCGAAGAAAATATCATCCGGCTGCAATTTCCTGGTATCTGTTTGAACAGAAGGGTAGCGGCAATAAATTTCGTAGAGGGCATCCATATTCATGGTTCAAAAATAGTGTAAGGGTAAAAAAAAGCTCCCCGTTTTGGGGAGGCTTTTTTAAAAATATGAAGATTAACCTTTTTTCCTTGAGTTCTGTTTACGCTTAGAGAAGTTGTTACCTTCTTTAAAGCCTTTACCTTCTGGCGGACCGAGGTAAGTTTGAGCACAACGGAAACCAACTGTGCTCGCAGCCTGGTCTTCCTGCATAAAGCGGCGTGAGCCCGGAGATAACCAGTAAGGCCTGTCGTTCCAGCTACCACCTTTGATCACCCTTGATTGATCGTTGATCAATGAAGTAACACCATATCCATAAAACACCTGGCTGGCAGAATCACCATCAAGATAGTTGATCACGTTATTCTTTTGGTAGTTTGCCCTGTTTTTCACTTCTTCATCAGAAATGTCTGTTTTCTTCAGGCGTCCTAAACTATCTCTTTCATATTCGCCAGAGCTGTTTTTGTAGTATTTCTGGAATTTATTACCACGGAAATAGTTGAAATCCTGTGCGTCAGTTGAAGTCATCGGACGGTAAACGTCGCCAACCCACTCACTTACGTTACCACTCATGTTGTAAATACCGAAAGCATTTGGATAGAATGATTTTACATCACCCGGGATGGCAGCACGGTCATTCAAACCACCTGCGATACCCATGTTATCACCACTCTGGCGTTTGAAGTTGGCCAGGAATTTACCCTGCCAGCTACCACGGCGGTTATCTCTTAAACCATTTACATTCTTAGACCATGAATATATCTGCTGGTTGGTACGATTTTCTTCACCAGATCCTTTTTCTTTTTTACGAGGATTCGGGTTTTGATCAAGCAGGCCGTATGCAGCATATTCCCACTCAGCTTCTGTTGGAAGGCGATATGCCATGTTTAAAATTCCATCTTCCATTTTGGCAACAGTGCGTGGTCTGCCATTCACGTCTTTTGGCAGGTTTTTACCTGTTGGTTTACCACGACCCTGGATCATGTCCGGGTTCATGAGGTATGTTTCTGTATTAAAAGATCCTTCGGCGCCGGCGCCCTTTAATTCCCTGGTGATCGCATCTTTTTTAAGGTAACCTTTTTTCATCAGGTTCAGTTCATTCACCCTGTCAGTTCTCCAGATGCAGAAATCATGCGCCTGCTGCCACTTTACACCTACTACAGGGTAATAGTTGTAAGATGGATAGCGGAAATAATACTCAACGTATGGTTCGTTATAAGCTAACTCTTCTCTCCACACAAGTGTATCGGGAAGCGCTTTGTATAAAATATTGGTATCACCGCTAAAAGTGTTTTCTAACCAGTATAAATACTCACGGTAGTGTACGTTGGCAACCTCTGTTTCGTCAATGAAAAACGAAGGAACGGTAACACGGCGTGGAACATTGTTCCAATCGCCCATTACATCCTCTTCTTTGGCACCCATTACAAACGAACCACCTTGTACAAACACAAGCCCGGGTCCTGCTTTGGGATATTTTACTTTGGCTACGTGGAAATTACCCATCTTTTTATCGTCGTAATTCCAGCCGGTTACGTCTGATTTGGATTTTTTCTTGCCGAAAGGCCCACCATTTTTACAGGCGGATAATGAAAGTGCCGCTGCAGTAATGAGCATGAGGCTTTTTCCAGAGATTAATTTTTGCATGTGCATTCGTTTAGCAAATTGTTTAACGAAAGGTTTCCTTTGTTTATTGTATGGGGTTTAAACTATCGGCGAATATAATTACTTTCTATGAAACCTGAAATTTGTGGAAATTATACTACTGCCGGGGAAGGGGCGGGATCATCCAGAATGCTGCGTCCGGATAAAGTCGCATCTAAATTTTTGACCAATAAAATTTTTTTGTTATTCAGTCGTTTATGTTCATATTTGTGCAGGTTCTTGCAAAATCACTCAATTTTTTTGTGCTTTGGCTAAAATTGATATATTTGACTTGTAAGGAAAAAAAACCTTCCTTTAACAAAAATTTAATTTTTTGATTTTTGTAAAGGGAATTCGCCTATTTTTACGAAGTAATAAAACCATTAAATAAACACGCTTATAGAGGTAAGTCTACCTAACCAAGACAAACAAAACGCATGAAAAAAGTAACTTTGAAACTAACTGCCTTAGCTATGTTAGTGTGTGGAGCTACATCTGTTGCCTACGCACAAGATCCCATCAACGTAGTAACTACTGCGGTTCCCTTCTTAAGAATTTCTCCTGATGCAGCCAGCGGTGGACGTGGTGAAACTGGTATTGCCACCGGTACAGATGCTTATTCTAACTTCTGGAACCTGGGTAAAATTCCATTTGGAGAAAGCAAAACTAATGTTGGTGTTACCTACACGCCATGGTTGAAAGATCTTGGTTTAAACGATGTATACTTATTATCATTGGGTGGATACCATCAATTAGATGAAACTCAGGCCCTTTCTCTTGGAGTTAGGTACTTCAGCTTGGGTAATATCCAGTTTACTGATAACAGTGGTAACTATCTCCAATCATTCCGCCCACGTGAATTTGGCGTTGACCTTGGCTATTCAAGGAAATTGAGCGCTAAAGACGGTTTGGGTATCGCTTTACGTTATATCAGTTCAGACCTTGCTGGTGGTACCGTGAATGGTGTTAGTTACAAAAAAGGTTCTTCCGTAGCAGGTGACCTTCATTATTTCCACAAAGGCACTAAAGAAAACGGTGCAGGTTTTAACTGGGGTGTTACTTTGAGCAACCTGGGTTCTAAGATTTCTTATACCAGCGATGCAAGTCAAAAAGATTTCATTCCCGCAAACTTAGGAATTGGTGGTGCATATACTAAAGTATTCGATGCTGATAACAAAATCACTTTTGCTTTGGATCTTAATAAATTGCTGGTTCCTACTCCTCCTGCAGTTGGTGACAGCGCTGGCCTGGTTGAATACCGTGATAAAGGTGTTGTTAGCAGCTGGTTCAGTTCATTTGGTGATACCGATGGTGGCGAAGAGCTTCGTGAAGTTACAGCGTCAATTGGTGCTGAATACTGGTACAAAAACCAATTTGCTGTAAGAGCTGGTTATTTCTACGAGCACCCTGAAAAAGGCAACCGTAAATTCTTTACCGTTGGTGCAGGTTTGAAATACAATGTAATTGGTTTGAACTTTGCCTACCTGTTACCATCAGGTACTGGTGTTAACAGAAATCCATTGAGCAACACGCTACGTTTCTCTTTGTCATTCGATCTTGATAAAGACGCTAAATAATCAGATCCCAGGTTATTTTAAAATATTTACTAAAACGTCCCGCATTTTTGGCGGGACGTTTTTTTGTACAGCTATTTTTACAGAGATTTGCCCAAATTAAGGCATGAGTTACAGAATAGGGTCGGGAATAGATTTTCACGAATTACAGGAGGGAAGGGAATTTTGGCTGGGCGGTATCCAAATTCCTCATCACAAGGGTGCTGTAGGCCATAGTGATGCAGATGTATTGCTACATGCTATATGTGATGCATTATTGGGTGCATTGTGCATGGGCGATATTGGCAAACATTTTCCGAATACGGATGCCGCCTATAAAAACATAGATAGCAAAATACTGCTAGCCAACACTATTAAAATGATTCATGAAAGAGGGTATGCTGTCGTGAATATTGATTGTAACGTAGTACTGGAGCAACCCAAAATTTTGAGTTACGTTTCTCAGATGCAAGAGGTAATCGCTTCCATTTTAAATATTTCCACTGCTGATATTTCCATAAAAGCTACCACTGCAGAAAAACTTGGTTTCGTAGGTAGGGAAGAAGGCATTGTTGCCTACGCCACCGTATTACTAACAAAACATTAAAATGGAATTCGGAATCAGGTATCGTATTTTATTATTGCTCTCTTTTTTTTGTGCAAATGTAAATGCGCAGAATAGCACCAAACTGTGGTATTTCGGTGACAAGGTTGGTTTGAACTTCAACCAGTCACCACCGCAACAGCTTACCAATGCAACCGTGAGTTTTGTGGAAGGTTGTGCCAGCATTGCGGATGCAAATGGAAACCTTTTGTTTTACACAAACGGAATTTCGGTGATCAACAAGAATCACCAGTTAATGTTGAATGGTGCCGGCATAATGGGCGACCCCAGCAGCACCAACAACACTGTAATTGCACCGCTGCCTGGTTCAGATAATAAATTTTATCTTTTTACAATTGGAGCACAGGGACAGTTTGAAAAAGGTTTCAGGTACTCTGTTATAGATATGAATTTGCAGAATGGCCTGGGTGAGGTAGTTCAAAAAAATGTGTTGGTGTTCGATAACAGCTTTGAAAAAATGGCGGCTGTTCGTCATTGCAACAAAAAAGATATCTGGATCACTATTATGAACTGGGAAACCGACGAATACCTTACTTACCTGCTTACCGCTTCCGGTTTAAACAGCACGCCTGTGGTAAGTGCCATGGGAACTACAGTGGGCGGGTATTTGCTAAATTCTCTTGGCACATTAAAATATTCATCGGATGGTAGAAAATTAGTATCGGTACATTCATTTGAAAACAACTTTGTTCAACTGATGGATTTTGATAACAGTACCGGGCAACTTTCAAACTCTATCATTTTTTATCCTAGTACACTAGCCCCGTCGCAGGCTGTAATAGGAGTGTATGGAGCAGCCTTTTCGCCCAATAATCAACTTTTATATATCTCGGCCTGGAAGGTAGCTGCGGCAAGTAATGAACTTTTCCAGTTCAACATCAGTTCAGGTAATGCTGCTTTGATTGAAGGTTCAAAGCAGTTATTATGGTCTGCTAACGACAGGGCCGCAGGGGCTTTGCAGGTGGCACCGGATGGAAAAATTTATTACAGTAAATACAGGGATTCACTGCTGGGTGCTATTCATCTGCCGGATGTGGCCGGGCCGGGTTGTAACTACCAGAACGATTATATAAATTTTGCTCCCAAAACGGATGCCCTGAGTTTCGGATTGCCCAATTTTATTGCCAGCGATCTTGATTCCATCTATACCCCTTACGATTTTGAAAGAATAACCGGGAGTTGTAATGATTT
>CBFGLL010000014.1:0-19729 GCA_965649585.1 uncultured Chitinophagaceae bacterium
GAGGGGGTAGGATCTCAAAACTGATCAGCGGGTTTTTAGACTCGTTAATATGGTCAATTACTTTCATGCGCTTGCCGTGTAAAAAATTTTTGCAAACTTAAGCCAATACCCGCAAGCAACAAGCAGGGGCAGAAGCTTAAAAGCGCCAGCCAAGGGCGAGCCCGGTTCTAATACCGGCCCAGGGGCCGTTGAAGAAAACACTTGCGCCCTGGCCATTTACCTGGTAGGTATGTTCAATACCAAATGGTAGGTCCAGTTGCTCTAATTCATCTCTTACCGACTGCTGCTCTAGTGTGCTAAGGGTTTTTTTGCCGATCACTTCACCATCGCCCTTGCCCAGGTTGGGCCCTGCGATCCACCAATCGAGCATGATATTACTGCCCAATTGCCATTGGGCGCCCAGCATTACACCACCGGTAATGGTTGTTACGTCGCCACTCATGGGAATTACTTCTTTGCTACCGAGGTAATCATATTCATATAATAAAGAGGCATTGTACCTGCTGAAATTTGCAAAAAGGCCGGCATAAAAACCTTGCATGGCACCTTTTTTACCGAGGTAATATCTCAGTTCGGGAATAAATGCAATATTACCCAGTTCCATATTCGCCACCTGTCGTTCTGCAGCAATATTATCTGCTATGTCACGCATCAATCCTTTAAATGGCAGGGATGATTGTGGCATATAACGGAAAGTGCCGGCAATAGAAATTCTATCCGTCAACACCCGTTCGTATTGGAGATTTCCGCTTTTAAAGGCCATCCCCAAAAGATTTAGCTTGATGTTGTTTTTCGACTGCGCAGCTTCGTCAACCTGTTGAGCATGGCTCAAAAAATAACTAGTTAGCGTGATGATAGTAAGGAAGAAGGACTTCATGAAGTAAGCTTTAAAGTTTCATTAATCTGATATTTAAAAGAGAAAAGCATGCCAACGAAGGCTTATTTTTGCCAAAAGCATCATTTTGAGTTTAACCATCATCACCAAGGACCTTGTAAAAAAATATGGTAACCGTACCGTAGTGAACCAGGTGTCGTTTAATGTAAAGCAGGGAGAAATCGTTGGTTTGCTGGGTCCCAATGGTGCCGGTAAAACCACTTCCTTTTACCAGGTAGTAGGTTTGGTAAAACCAGATGAAGGCGAGGTATTTTTGAATGATATCAATATCACCAAACTGCCGATGTATAAAAGGGCGCAGATGGGAATTGGTTACCTGCCGCAGGAAGCAAGTGTTTTTCGTAAGTTAAGTGTGGAAGATAACCTGTCGGCGGTTTTGGAAATGACGAAGCTGAGCAAGGCGGCACAAAAGGAAAAAAGAGAAAGCCTGTTGAATGAATTTCGCCTGCAGCACGTGAGGAAAAACAATGGAGATACCTTGAGTGGTGGAGAAAGACGCAGAACTGAAATTGCGAGGGCCTTAGCGGTTGACCCTAAATTTATTTTACTCGACGAACCTTTTGCTGGTGTGGATCCAATAGCCGTGGAAGATATCCAGGCGATTGTTGCCAAACTCAAATACAAAAACATCGGTATCCTTATTACCGATCATAATGTGAATGAAACTTTGTCTATCTGCGACAGGGCTTACCTGCTCATCGACGGCAAGATTTTCAAACACGGAACTGCAGAAGAACTGGCGGGCGATGAACAGGTGCGTCGCCTTTATCTTGGCCGGAATTTTGAACTGAAAAGAAAGGACTACCTGCACCAGGAAGCTGCCGGTTCTTAAATTAGCTTGATCAAATAAATTTTTATTAAAGTGAAACTTGGATTGTTTTTTACAATACTGGCTTTTTCGTTGATGGCCTGCAATGAATTTGACAATAAAACGGGCAATGAAGATACCAGCGATCATGGCAGGAAATTGCCGGGGAATATGAAATATTCTTTCGATTGTTTAAAAACAGATTCCTCCGAAAGTGATTTTGCAGAAAAAGCAGATGAATTCATCGGCAAATTAGTGACCCTTAATATTGATGTGAGCGACGAGGAACAAATGCGCTACGGGGATACTTTTTTGCTGGAGTCAGTAAAAAACAAACAGTTTAAACTTGCTGAAAAGCATCCGCAACAATTTAAGCTGGATACCATTTTGCGTCACCTGGTAGCACAACGAACAAAACCTACCGATATCGAATACAAATTATTTGTGCTGGACGATGATAAAACGATCAACGCATACACGGTGGGCGGAAAAATATTTATTACAACAGCCATGTTGAACAAAGTGAAAAATGATGACCAGTTGTATGCCATCATCGGGCACGAGATAGGGCACAATGAAAAAGGACATATTAAAGCATCGTTGAAACAGGTGAAAGCAGGCAAAAAATATTTTGGCGACTGGGGCGAAGTGGCTGTAGCATTAAAACGTTTGCTCACCGGCTCTTTCAACCAAAAATATGAACTGGAAGCAGACTATTATGGCCTCGACCTTACCTGGAAAGCGGGTTATGATGTATGCGCTATTCAGTCTTTTTGGGAAGAGCTTGGCAAAGGTGAGCAGAAAGAAGATTGGTACGACTTCTTTAGAACTCACCCCTACTCGGATGTGCGGAGTAAGTGCCTGCATAACCACATGCAGAAAAATTTTAAACTTGATTGTAAGTAGTCTTTTTTCCGTTAGGTTCCTTTAGTGCTGAAGTTCTGAAATAATTACAATAGTTTATCGGGAGTAATAGGGAACTCTCTTATCCTTTTTCCAGTAGCGTGGAATACTGCATTACAAACAGCAGCGGCAAAACCGATCAATGCCACTTCTCCCAGGCCCTTGCTCCCCACAGGATTTAATACAGGATCGGGCTTGTCGACAAATACTACTTCGATCTCCGGCACATCTGCCTGCACGGGCACATGGTAATCTGCAAAGTTATTATTCACGCATCTTCCATAACGTGCATCTATCACTGCTTCTTCCATCAATGCGCCGCCAATACCACCTACCACACCGCCGATCAACTGGCTCTCTGCAGTTTTTGGACTTACGATCTTACCGCCATCGCAGGCTACCACGGCTTTCGCAATTTTTACAACACCCGTCATCGGATTTACCAGCACTTTTACGAAATGAACTGCATAGCTATAGGCAGAATATTTTTCCATCACCGGGTTGCGGCTGGAACTCTCCACGAATTCAATATTGTTTAGGCCTGCATTTTTCAGGATCTGGCCATATGATATTTTTTTAGATGGATCTGTTTTAGAAACCATTTCTCCATTTATAAAATTGAAATTCTCCCACGCAAGGATATGCCCCAGGTCGGGTGAACTTTTTGCAGCTTCTACCAGCTTTTTTTGAAGATTGATACAGGCTGCACTTACGGCGGCGCCGATGGTGGACGTACTGGTTGATCCGCCCTGCATTGGACCGGGTGGTAAAGAAGAATCACCTAATTCAAATTTTACTTTGTCGTAACTCATGCCTATTGCATCAGCAGCAATTTTTGTCATTGCTGTTGCAGTGCCGGGCCCGCTGTCACTCACGGCCGTTTGTAATAACAGGGATCCATCTGCCATTAATTTCAACGCCAGTTTTGCATCGCCCCTAAAAGCACCAAATATGCCGCTGGCAGTTCCGTAACCTACCTGCCAGGCTCCTTCCTTCATGGAGGCTGGTTGAGGATTTCTATTTTTCCATCCAAATTTTTCTGATCCCATCTGGTAGGCCTCTTTTAAAAATTTTGAGCTGTAGGGCTTTCCATTTTCCGGGTCTGTTTCCGCATAATTTTTTAACCGCAATTCAATAGGATCAATATTTAGTTTGTAACTCAATTCGTCCAGGCCACATTCCAGCGCCAATGCACCAGTAGCTTCCCCGGGTCCACGCATGGGTGCGGGGGTGTTCAGGTCAACAGGATATACTTTGTACCGGGCGTCTATATTGGGGCAGGCATACAATTGCCGGGTCATTCTCAATACACCTTCCGAAAAAACTTCGTAGTTGGATGTTATGGCATAAGCGTCATGCATCATGCCAACCAATTGGCCATCCTTGTTTGCGCCGATGGCAATATGCTGCAAGGCTTCAGGCCGGTAACCCACGCTGTGAAACATCTGCATGCGGGTAAGCATTACTTTCAAAGGCCTGCCGAGTTTTTTTGCACCAATGAGTGCTGCCATCATATGCGGCCAGCTCCTGAGTCCTGATCCAAATCCGCCACCTACATACAAAGCATTTACCTGCACATTTTTTTCAGGGAGGTTAAATGCCGCCATCACATCACGTTGAGATGGCTTTACACCCTGTGTTTTTTCCCAGATGGTTACTTTATCATCTGCTTCCCAATGGGCAATAGTGGCGTGTAACTCCATGGGATTATGTACCTGGCTGGGCATTTTGTAAGTAGCTTCCATTAAAAAAGGCGCATTTTTCCAGGCATCTTTTTCTCCCCTTACATAATCTTTATAATTCGGAAGAGTAACTGGCTGCCTGGTTTTGATGCCTTCGTCAACGTTTGTTATAAAAGAGTCTTTTGTGTATTGGGCTTTTATTAATGATGCCGCATGCGTTGCTCTTTCAAAACTATCAGCCATCACCAATGCAATTGGTTGTCCATTAAAGCGGATGATATTGTCATCAAAAATCTTTAGTCCTCGTACTGCTACAGGCGGTTTTGCAGGATCCGATTTTGCATAACCCGGCGGTTTTGAAACATTCAAATGTGTAATAACCCCCAACACTCCAGGTGATTTTTCTGCAGCCTTTGTATCAATCGCTACGATGGTTCCTTTGCTCACATTGCTGCCCACCAACACACCATAAGCCATGTTTGGCAGGTCATATTCTGCAGCATATTTTGCCTGCCCGGTTACTTTGGCTTTACCGTCTACACGGTCCAGTTCCTCAGAACCTGTTGCGCTATCAAAAAAATAATTTCCCATAATGTTATTTAAATGCCTGCAAGCTGTTGCAGCGTTTGAATAATAGTGTTAGGCGCCAGTTTTAATTTGAAATTATTCTGCCCGTAACCTTTTGCGTCTTTCATAGCCAACAAGGCCGCCTGTTTAAAATTTGCCTCGGTTGCATCCTTACCTTTTAAAAATTGTTCTGCGCTGGTTAGCCGCCATGGCTTATGAGCCACACCTCCCATGGCCAGCCGGATGTCTTTTATTTTTTTATCATCCATTTCCATAGCTGCTGCCACACTTACGAGTGCAAAAGCATAGGATTGCCGGTCTCTTATTTTGCTGTAGAGGGAATGTTTGGAAAATTTATTCAGCGGAATTTCCACTGCGGTGATCAGTTCAGCTTTGTCCAGGTTGTTATCTTTCTCAGGGTTATTGCCCGGCAGTTTATGAAAATCGGTAAAAGCAATTCTTCTTGTTGTTTTGCCGTTCGATACCAATACGGTAGCATTTAAAGCGGCGAGCGCAACACACATATCAGAAGGGTGCACTGCAATACATTTTGGAGATGCCCCAAAAATGGCATGCATACGGTTGTAACCTTCCATGGCGGCGCAACCGCTGCTAGCACTACGTTTGTTACAGGGCATTGTGAGGTCATAAAAATATCCGCAACGGGTGCGTTGCAATATGTTGCCCCCTACAGTTGCCATATTCCTTATTTGTGGCGAAGCACCGGCATGCAGGGCCTGCGACAGCAAGGGTAGATGCGTGCGGATCAACTCATGTGTTGCCACATCACTATTGAGGGCAAGTGCACCTATGATGATCTTGTCGTCTTTTTTTTCAATGCTGCTTAAAGCAAGACCCGTGATGTCAACCAGCTTTTGCGGATTTGTAACTCCTCTCTTCATCAGGTCCACCAGGTTGGTTCCACCGGCGATGAAGCTGGCACTGTTATCTTTCATTAGTGCATCTACTGCAGCTTTGATTGAGTTGACTTTTATATAATCGAAATTAATCACGGGCACCTCCTTTTTTAGCCACTTCTGCAATAGCATCTACAATATTTGGATAGGCGCCGCAGCGACAAATATTGCCACTCATAAAATCTCTTATTTCCTGGTGCGATCCGGCATGTCCTTCATTGATGCAGGCCACCGCACTCATAATCTGCCCCGGTGTGCAATACCCGCATTGAAAGCCGTCGTGTTTTATAAAAGCTTCCTGCATTGGATGTAGTTCATCGCCGTTTTGCAAACCTTCAATGGTAGTGATCTTTTTTCCCTGCTGCATTACAGCCAGGCTCAGGCAACTCAACACTCTTCTGCCATCAACATGCACGGTGCACGCACCACATTGCCCGAAATCACAGCCTTTTTTAGAGCCGGTGAGCTGCAGGCCCTCTCTTAAAACATCGAGTAAGGTTGCTCTTGGTTCTACCGAGAGCCGATGCGTTTTACCATTTATTTCTAATGTTATTTCCTTTTGCTCAAATAAAACCGCAGCTTTTTCGTCGAAGTTATTTTCTGAAGCTTTTACCAACATTGCTGGTGCAAGCGTAGCTGCTGCGAGTGCTGAACTTTGTTTTAAAAAATGCCGGCGGGAACTTCGGGTTTTAAGTGGGAAATCCTCTTCCTTATCCTGTATTTGATTCATAGTGAAAGTTTAAAGGATTTCTAATGTAAGCAAAATGTTCCGTAACTAATACCCGGATATATGAGATGTAACATCAGCAGGGGGGGGTATGGGCCCAAACCCTATGTCAATTGCCGCTATTGTTTTATCTTGCCACAGATGAAACTGCTTTCTCCCGCCATATCAAAGCTGGCCCGCATGCGTCTTTGGCGTATAGAAAAGTGGACCAATGAGCCCATTGCGGCGCAGCGGGAAGTATTGCAGCACCTGGTTACAGCAGCTCAATACACCCAGTTCGGGAAAAAATACAATTTCACGAGGCTGTTTACGGTAAAGGATTTTAAAAAGGCAGTTCCCATTCATGAGTACGACGACATGAAGCCCTACATTCAACGAATGATGGAGGGAGAAGAAAATGTGCTGTGGAATACCCCTATCAGCTGGTTTGCAAAAAGCAGTGGCACCACCAGCGACAAAAGCAAATTCATTCCTATCAGTGATGAAAGCCTGCAGGATAACCACTACCAGGCCAACAAGGATGTGCTCACCAATTATTACAAAAATTTTCCGGGTAGCGACCTGCTTACCGGTAAAGGCCTTGTGGTTGGCGGATCGCACCAGATCAACAAAATAAATGAAGAAATCCAGTACGGCGATCTGAGCGCAGTACTCATGCAAAACAGCCCTTTCTGGGGGCAATGGTTAAGAACACCCGAGCTGAGCATTGCGCTGCTTGACGAGTGGGAAACCAAAATTGAAAAACTGGCGCAGGCCACGGCAAATGAAAATGTAACTTCTGTTGCAGGGGTTCCCACCTGGACCCTGATATTATTCAAACGCATACTCGAAATAAAAAATGCACAAACGATTAAAGAAGTCTGGCCCAACCTGGAGTTATACATTCACGGGGGAGTTTCGTTTGTGCCTTACCGTGAGCAGTTCCAGAAAATTGTTGGTTCGCCCATTAATTTTTTAGAAGTGTATAATGCAAGTGAAGGATTTTTTGCAGCGCAGGCCCACCCGGAGGATAACGGTATGACCTTATTTACCGAGCATGGTATTTTTTACGAGTTCATGCCGGTAGATCAATACGGCAAACCGAACCCCAGAACGATTGGATTAAGTGAAGTGGAAAAGGGTAAAAACTATGCGTTGATCGTAAGTACCACCGGTGGCCTTTGGCGATACCTTGTGGGCGATACCATTCAGTTCACCAGCATCAATCCTTACCGCATTATAGTATCAGGCAGGTTAAAACATTATATCAATGCCTTTGGTGAAGAACTCATAGTTGATAATACAGATCGTGCTATTGCGATAGCTTCTCAAAAAACCGGTGCCATTGTAAATGATTATACTGCTGCGCCCGTTTATTTTTCTGAAGATAATAATGGGGCGCATGAATGGTTGATAGAGTTTGAAAAAGAACCTGAGAACCTGGAGTTATTTACTGCCGCCCTTGACGATGAATTGAAAAACGTAAACAGCGATTACGAAGCCAAGCGCCACAAAGATATTGCACTCCGAATGCCGCTGGTAAAATGGATGCCCCGTGGCAGTTTTGCCAACTGGCTGCGTAGCAAAGGCAAGCTGGGCGGGCAGCATAAAATACCAAGGCTTAGTAATGACCGCACTGTTGTGGAAGAAATCCTTTCCCTTACCCTATAATGTAATCATATGCAGCAAATGGTTTGTAAAAATTGCGGGAATGGGTTTACCGGTAAGTTTTGTAATAATTGCGGGGAGAAGGTTTATGAAGAAAATTCCAAATCATTTGCACACCTGGCAGAAGAGGTGTTTCATTTTTTTACACACCTTGATAACAAATTTCTAAAAACTTTAAAAGTACTGTTTACAAAGCCAGGACAGGTGTCTCTTGAATTTTGCAATGGAATCAGAAAGAGATATTTCAGGCCGGTTTCGTTATTCCTTGTCGGGATTATCATATACCTGCTGGTCCCGGTATCGCCCGGATTAAATCTGTCGCTACCAGCGAACCTGGCTAATACAAGTGCGCTGGGCCTGCAGTTTCCACAGGCAATGGTGGATCGGAAAATGGAAAAGCAGGCAGTTTCCTTTGAGGCACTTTCTGAAAAGTACAAGCAGAAAAGTGTAATAATTGCCAAACCGATGTTGTTTATCATTCTCCCGTTAATCGGGTTAACCCTGATGCTTTTTTTTAACCGGAGAAAAAAATTCTATTTCGATCATTTTATATTAGGAGTAGAAATAAGTAACTTCTTTTTATACTTTGCTTTTATCATTTTAGCAATACTGATGAGTGTTGTGGCAAAATTGATATGGTGGGCATTTGATAAAAACATCTTGTATGATGATTACGTCACAGGCCCCACCGTTTTAACAGCACTTCTCGTGAACTGGGTAATTGCGTTTAAAAGGTTTTACGGAGTAAAAACAGTGCAGGCAATCATAAAAGCATTTTTATTTTTGTTTCCATTTGCGATAATAGTTTTCTTTATTTACAGGTTACTCTTATTTTTGACAACACTACTATTTATATAAATCATTGATATGAAATTATTGGAAGGCAAAACAACAATCGTTACCGGCGCAGCAAGGGGAATCGGGGAAGCTATAGCAATAAAATTTGCAGAACATGGCGCTAACGTAGCATTTACCTATGTAAGTGATAGCAGCGCCGAAAAGGCAAAAGCATTAGAAGAGAAATTAACCGGTATGGGTGTAAAGGCAAAAGCGTATCAAAGCAACGCCGGCAATTTTGCGGCCTGTGAAGCTTTTGTAAATGATGTTTTAAAAGAATTTGGAACGGTGGATATCTGCGTAAACAATGCCGGTATTTCAAAAGATAATTTACTGCTACGCATGAGCCCCGAACAGTTTGAAGAAGTGATACAGGTGAATCTCAATAGCGTATTCTATATGACCAAGCAGGTGATAAAACCTATGATGAAAGCAAGATCAGGTTCTATTATCAACATGAGTTCTGTAATTGGTGAAATGGGGAATGCAGGCCAGAGCAGTTATGCTGCCAGTAAAGCCGGTGTAATTGGTTTTACGAAATCTGTTGCGAAAGAATTAGGTAGCCGTAATATTCGTTGCAATGCTATTGCCCCTGGTTTTGTGGAAACTGATATGACCAGTTATTTAAAAGAAGGTGAAGGAGCAGATAAATATAAGGCGGGAATTCCTCTAGGAAGATTCGCCAGTGCGGAGGATATTGCAAATGTTACCTTGTTTTTAGCATGCGATATGAGTAGTTATATTACCGGGCAAACCATCAGCGCTTGCGGTGGGTTGAACATATAGAATTTTAAGAGTTCGAAAGTTCAAAGGTTCAAGGTGAAATAAGCGGGCTGTTTTTTAATTCGTGTAATCCGTGCAAATTTGTTTAATAGCCTTTTTCACTTACTTCACATCAACAGCATCTCTCAAGCCATTTCCCAAAAGATTAAAAGCAAGCACGAGGATCATTATGGCTAAGCCGGGAATGAGAGCCAGCATGGGATTATTGGTGATGATGAAATTGTAATTCTCTTTTATCATCAATCCCCAGCTGGGTTGGGGTGGTTGAACGCCGATGCCCAAAAAGCTGAGCCCTGCTTCGATGATGATGGCTGTAGCAAAATTGCCTGCTGCAATTACCATCAGGGGTCCGAGAATATTTGGAAGAATATGCCGGATGATGATGCGGCTGTTTTTAAACCCAAGTGCTTTAGCGGCCTGAATGTATTCCAGTTCTCTTATAGCCATTACCTGCCCCCGCACCAATCTTGCTACTCCTACCCACATGGTGAGACCAACGGCGATAAATATTTGCCAGAATCCTTTTCCCATGGCCATGGTAAAAGCAAACACTAATAATAAGGTGGGAATACTCCAGGTTACATTTACGAGCCACATCACCACATCGTCTACCCATCCACGGTAGTAACCAGCTAAAGCTCCCAATGTGGTGCCGATCAACAAGGAGATGATCAATGCAATGAGCCCCACTGACAGGCTTACCCTGGTGCCAATGATAATCCTGCTTAAAATATCTCTTCCAAAGGTATCGGTGCCAAGCCAATAGGTTTTTGAAATAATGGCTTCCTGTGCTGTTTGTTTGCCCCCGGCAGTTACTTGTTGTAAAGAATATCGCTGCTCTACCGTTGTGTCTTCGTCCACATATTTCTGCACGATCATTTCGCTTGCGGTGGTTTGATGAGTTGTGATGGGTATGTAATCGAAGGCAGCCCGTTTACCATAGATCCATCGTTCAAAAAAAGAACCTGTTTTTTCTTCAGGGCGTGGAATGCGGAGGAAGTTTTTTTTGTACCCGGGCTTTTTTGCCTGGATCTCCACGGTTTGCAGATCGGCGAAGGGTGTATGATCGGGCGCAATAAAATAACCGAAGACCGCAACTAAAAAACTAAAGGCAATGATGCATAATGATAACATGGCCAGGCGATTCTTTTTCAATCGTCGCCAGGTAACAGGAAAAAATCCATCATTATTTGCCATACTGAAAATTAAGACAAATACTCAATGCTGGTAATAATTTCTTAACGTGGTTTCTTTACAAAAACTTACATTTATTTTTCGCTGTTTCAATTTAGCTTTAGTCTCTTGCTCGGGTCTTTTAAAAAAAGATTAATCCGCCACGTTATGAGAAATGTTTTTGTAGTAGCAGTACAAAAGGTGTTGAGTATTGCTTATGTTATTTTGCTGATAGCAATAAATTGTAAAGCCCAAACCACAAATTACTCGCCTTTATACAAGTTCATTGGTAAAATCCTAGCAAGGGGTGTGATGAACCAATCGAAAATTGCAATAATAATACCCAAGGCAACTATAAATGGGACGCTGATGGCAATATGATTTTTTTCAACCGTCGCCAAGCATTAATTGGCAATCCTCTCCGACGAGCCAGTTATAACCTAGAATTTGATATGAGACGTAAGAGAGGCCAACTAAAAAGTTAATAGATCCTTGGTCTAAGAATTATCAATATAAAGTCAATTGTTTTTGTAATTTATTAGAAACTACTTATATTAGAAACCCAAAAAATACCTATCATGAAAATAATTTCCCCGCTTTTTTTATTGTTGCTCATTTTTACTTCAGGTTGTGAAAAAAACACAGGTTTGAAATTGTCAGAACATGAAGCAAATGCAATTGTTCACAAAAATTTAGGATTAGATTATAATCTACCACCGGATGGCGGCGAGGATGGTGGAAAGAAAGACGAATTTGGTTGCGTTGTTAAGCAAGGCGAGCCTCCTATGACGAAATGTGAGGCAAGTACAGGGAATACATGTAGTAAATTGCATAAATGTCAGTCTGTTCTAAAGATGAGAGAATCCGGATTGTACACAGAAAAAGAACTTCGACAATCTGAGGAAATAGGCACAATGTTTAACGACATCTATAATGCGGATAATTAGTTGGGTTTTAGGCCTGGTTGTATTATCTATTTATAGCTGTCAAGAGCGGGGAAAAGAAGAGGTTTCTCCCGGTCCTAAAGAGAAGCTTGCCATAGATTCTTCTGCAACGGTATTTCTGGACACTGATAAGGAGATGGGAAGTATTTTTTGCTACTTTTCAAAAAGTGGCAATGATTTTTTTGCCGGCGAAGCGGGGGATAGTATCAATCTATTCCTTATGAACACAGGAAAACTACTATCGAGCATTCCAATACCTCAATTGATTTTAAAAGATAGTACGGACGAAACCTCGCTGAAAAGTATTTGTATGAACGATACAAATGATGTCTTCTTCATAACCAGGAAGAAAATTTTCAGAAGCAGGGATGGGGTTGTAACTACACATACGATCAATGAAAATGCAGAGGAATACTTATTGTATAATTTGCAAAATGATCATCCGGTTTTTGATGAAACATCCGGCAAATTGTACTTGCAAAAGTACAGTACAAAGTTTGCTCAACATCAAAATGAATTTTATGCTACACCCGTTTTGTCTTCCATCAATTTCAATACGGGGAAGGAAGAAGATATTCCGCTCAGGTTTCCTGATAATTATCTGAAAAATTATTACGGGTTTGCTAATCAGGTGTACTTTTCCTCCAATAGCATTAGCACGGTGGTATCCTTTATGGCATCGTCAGACATTTTTTTGTATAACAGAAAAACAAAAAGTATCGACGTTATTAACGGAAAATCCTCATATCAAAAAACTGAGCCGACTCCATTGCCTACATCTGCAATTGACAGCCGGAGAGAAAAAATGCAGCACTGGTACTCAATACCGGAATATCATGAAACTTTGATTGACGCAAATGATAAGTTTATTTACCGATTCTATTTAAATGCGCAGGAACTCAAGCGCACTGACGGAACCTATAATTCTTATTGGGATAAACAATTTGTGTTGATGGTTTTTAGCGGAAAAGAATTAGCGGGAGAATATGATTTGTCTAAAAGAGGCTATGACCTTTATTTTTCTTTTCCAGGAACAGACAGACTTTATATGAGGCAAAATTCTGCAGATGGAAAGGCAATGTTTAGAATATTCAAATTTCACTAATGCGAAAGTATTTTGTAATAGTACTCTTGCTGTTGTTAGCGTGCAACGAAACAGCACCACAGCAAAAGTTTGATAGGGAGTTGGAATTGAAAGAATATCTGACTAATAGAAAAATATCTTACCCTACAAAAGAGGGATATGTTTTTCTTATCAATAACAAAAATTGTAACTCCTGTATTTTAGACCTGATTTCAGAAGTATTCCAAAAATTTGAGAGCAACAATAAGCCTAAACTTTTTGTATTAACAAAATCTGACAGTTCCTTTGCTCAACAAATAATAACTTTAAAAAATGTGCATGCAATTGTTACGGATTCTTTAAATGAGCTCCAGAAATATGGATTAGACTACGGAGATGACCTGCTGTTAGAATTAAAAGACGGAAGTGTTGTCGATTGGACAGAAATCTCCTCCATAAATTTACCTAAGATCCACAAATTGGCTGAAACTAAATAGCTATTTTACTTTTCTCTCTTTCCATGTATAGCTCCCAAACTTACCTAACCAGCCTGCTATCACAGTATATAAAATATGAAAAGGTTGAGCCAACGGAAAAACCGGAAGCAAGGATTGTTTGTTGAAAAATCGGGCAACCGGTGTTAGGAATATCAACTCTGCCATTGTTTTGATAATGAGGAGGAAGAGCCAGCTCCGCAACATTGACCAATGACCAGTGACCAATGACCATATTGGCAACAGCAACAAAACCACATTTAACAGGTACACTAACAGCAATACCCAGAAAATTCTTTTGTCCTGGTAAGAATCTGCCTTGCTTGCCCAACGGATGCGTTGGTTAAAAAATTCTTTGATGCTATGAACAGGGGCTGTTTGAACCATCACCTCTTTTGATTTAAGATAAGCGACTTCACCCGGGAATTGTTTCGCAATTTTAGACATCAGCAACATATCATCACCACTTGCAATGCCGTCAATGCCCTTGAATCCATTCACAGCATCAAATGCTTTGCGGGTGTAAGCAAGGTTGGCGCCATTACACATGTTCAAAGCGTTTTTACTTACGGCAGCAGCAGTAATACCCTGCAGACTCATGAAGTCTAGCGCCTGGAAAATTTCTATTGGTTGGGGTCCGCAGTTGATGGCCACGGGCATTACAATAAGTTTCGATTTTTTCTGTTCATAAAAAGAAGCAATCGTTTGAAGCCAGTTTGGTGGAGCAAAACAATCTGCATCGGTTGTAACAATCAGCTCGCCTTTGCTGTGTTGAATTCCTGTTTCTATCGCTTTCTTTTTATAAGAGTTGATTGGCTTGTCGCCGATAATATCCTGAAGGCTTATATAGGTTACAATAGAATGTTGTTTAGCAACTGCGGCAGTTTCATCAGTTGAAAAATCATCCACCACAATCACTTCACAATTTGATCTTCCGTAAGTCTGTTGTTCCAGTGAATACAACAGCCCGGGTAAATTTTCAGCTTCATTTCTGGCAGGAATGATAACGGAAATAAAAACAGGGTTGCCCGTTTCAGATGGTTTGAAACCGGGTATTTGTAACCAGGCAAACCGATAATACAAGATCAGGAGGCAATAGATTGCCAGTAATAAAATGCTGATTATTAGTAGAATATTCATGCTGCCTGCTGGTATGCGGTATAAGTGAGTGACACAACGATGATGCCCAAAGCTTAACTGCCAGTTACCAAAAATATTTTTTGCAATATAAATGGTTTGCCTATCTTTATGTAGTTGCATAAACAACTATATGCCAAACAACCAATTTAAAAAAAGCGAGTTATACAGTTTTATCACGGGTAAAGCGAGTACTGCCATTGCACGCCGGCTGCAAAAGAATTTTAAGCAGTCAGGGGTGGAGATCACCATCGAGCAGTGGAGTGTGTTGTATCATTTATGGAAAGAAGATGGGATGAGCCAGCAGCAATTATGTGATGCCACATTTAGAGATAAGCCGAGTATCACAAGGTTGGTTGACAACCTTGAAAAACTGAACCTGGTAAAAAGAGTAGCGAGTAAAGATGACAGGCGCATCAATATGATTTACCTGACGCCGGAAGCAGCGGAGATGCAGGAAAAAACGATGGAACTGGCCAACCAGACTTTGAACGAAGCGTTGGTGGGTGTTACCAACGGGCAGGTAGAGATTGCGAAGGAAGTATTGCAGATGGTGTATGAGAATCTGAAGTAAGGCCCCCTAAATCCTCCAAGGGGGACTTTGATCGAAGCGAAGAGAGGTGGCCCATAAGTTTTTCCAAAAGGGGGAGAATGATCGTAGCGATATGTATGCATAACAATATTTAAAAAAATAAAACCATGAGTACTCAACAGAATTTGAACCAGAGCAAAGCCGAAAATGCTTCCCTGTTAGCCGGCGGGGCCTGGCTTATAAAAGAAAGTAATGCTTTTGAAACATTTACTCCCGAAGACTTTAACGAGGAGCAGCAGATGGTTAAAGACATGTGCCTGCAGTTTTTGAACACAGAAGTGTTGCCCGTGGTGGATCGGATTGATAAAATGGAAGAAGGCCTGATGCCATCTTTGATGGTGAAGGCAGGTGAGCAAGGGTTGTTGGGCGCTTCTATTCCAGAGGAGCTGGGTGGACTGGGAAAAGATTTTATCACTTCCACCCTGGTGAATGAAGGGCTTGGAGGCGGGTATTCTTTTAGCGTGGCAGTGGCAGCGCATACGGGTATTGGTACGCTTCCAATTTTATATTTTGGTACGGAGGAACAAAAACAAAAATATATTCCAAAGCTTGCCAGTGGCGAAAGGAAGGGTGCTCATGGTTTAACAGAACCTAACAGCGGAAGTGAAGCGCTGAGTCCAAAAACAAGGGCCGCCTTGAGTGCTGACGGAAAACATTACTTGCTGAATGGACAAAAATGCTGGATCACCAACGGAGGTTTTGCAGATGTGTACACGGTGTTTGCAAAGATTGATGGAGATAAATTTTCCTGCTTTATTGTAGAGCGAGGCATGGAAGGATTTACGCAGGGGCCGGAAGAACATAAGATGGGTATCAAAGGTTCTTCTACTGTTCAGTTGTATTTCCAGGATTGTAAAGTGCCGGTTGAAAACCTGCTGGGCGAAATTGGAAAAGGGCATATCATCGCTTTTAATATTTTAAATATTGGCCGTTTAAAATTATGCGCTGCTGCATTGGGCGGCGCAAAAATGGCATTGAGTACTTCGGTGGAATATGCCAATACAAGGGAACAATTTAAAACTGCCATTGCCAATTTCGGCGCCATCAAACATAAGCTGGCCGAAATGGCTATTCGAATTTGGGTAGGAGAAAGTGCCTTGTACCGCACTGCAAAATGGATCGATGATAAAGAAACAGAACTGCAGGAATCGGGCAAACCTTTTAATGAAGCCTTACTGGGCGCTGCAGAAGAATATGCCATTGAGTGCGCCATGTTGAAAGTGGATGGTAGCGAAGTGCTCGATCTTGTTGTTGACGAAGGCGTGCAGGTGCACGGTGGAAATGGATTTAGTGATGAATACCAGATTAGCCGGGCATACAGGGATAGCCGTATCAACCGCATTTACGAAGGTACCAACGAGATCAATCGACTGCTCACTGTTGATATGATGCTGAAAAGGGCAATGAAAGGCAAACTGGACCTGATGGGTCCTGCCATGGCAGTTTCAAAAGAGTTAATGAGCATTCCTGATTTTGGTAGCGAGGATGAAACTGCTTTTGCTGCAGAGCGCAAGGCGATCGTGAACATGAAAAAAGCGATCCTGATGACAGCAGGTGCGGCAGTTCAAAAGTTGATGATGACTCTGCAGCACGAGCAAGAAATACTGATGAACATTGCAGATATGGCCATCTGGACTTTTAATGCAGAGAGTGCCTTATTGCGTGTGATGAAAATGGCAGACAAAGACGGTGAAGCAGCTGCGGCATTACAAATCGATATGGTGCGTTGCTACATTAATGATGCATTAGATAATATCAATAAAGCTGGTAAAGAAGCCATCAATGCTTTTGCAGATGGCGATGAACAAAGAATGATGTTGCTGGGATTGAAACGATTTACTAAAACACAACCCTTTAACAGTAAAGAGGCCCGCAGGAGAATTGCTGCGAAGTTGAGCGCAGACAACAAGTATGATTTTTAAAAGCAGTTTTCAAAAGACCTAAGCATATTGGCCGGTAAACCAGGATACGGTAAGAGATCATTTTCTTTTCGCTCCTGCTTTATCGGCCATGTTTTTAAAAAGATCAGGTTTCTTCCCACACACCCAAACCTTCTCTTATCACATGCCAGTCGTCGGTAGTGCAATCTACTACAGTGCTCGGCGTCATACCACCTATCCCGCCGTCAATTACAAAATCTACTTTGTCGCCCAGGCGTTCATTAATAATATCAGGGTCGGTATAATCTTCCACCATCTCTCCCGGGAGTGATGCACTCAAAATGGGGTGATCTAATAATTCAAGTATATGCCTGCAAATTTCATTGTCGGGCACCCGCAGGCCGATAGTGCTTTTTTTGCTTTGCAGAATTTTAGGTACCTGTTTGCTGGCGGGTAAAATAAATGTAAATGGCCCGGGCAAATAATGTTTGAGCACCCTGTACAAAGGCGTGTCAATACTTTTCGTGTAGTCACTGAGATGGCTGAGGTCACGGCAAATAAAACTCAGCTGTGCTTTGGCGGGATCTACATTTTTTATCCTGCAAATTTTTTCTACCGCTTTGGGCTGAAAAATATCACAACCCAGTCCATAGATTGTATCGGTTGGGTAAGCGATAACCCCACCGTCGAGAAGGCATTCCACTACTTGTTTGATAAGGCGTGGCTGGGGATCTTCCGGGTGAATGTGGATATACATGCCGGTAAGATAGCAAAATATAGTCCATAGTGCTGAGGCGGGAGCCGGGAGTTCATAGTTCAGAGTCGGGAGTCTATAGTCAATGGTCCATAGACCTCTATTTGGTAGGGGTTATCTCAATTAATTGCGAAAGTCTATGGTATATGGACTATGGTCTATCGTTTGAAACACCTACTTTTGCAGCGTTTAAAAAATCAACACTATGTCTTTGATCACTGTGGGCACTATGGCCTTTGACGCTATTGAAACTCCATTTGGAAAGGTTGAAAAAATTATAGGTGGGTCAGCCACTTATGTTGCGTATGCCGCCAGCAATTTTGGCGTGCCTGTACAGCAGGTTTCTATTGTGGGTTACGATTTTCCGCAGGCCGAAATGGATGAGCTTCAGCGGCGTGGTGTACAAACAGAAGGCGTAGAAGTAGTGCCGGATAAAAAATCATTTTTCTGGAGTGGCAAATATCATCTTGATATGAATACCCGTGATACGCTGGTGACAGACCTGAACGTGCTGGCAGATTTTGATCCCAAAATTCCGGACAGTTACCAGGGTGCTGATTTTTTAATGCTTGGCAACCTGATGCCCAAATTGCAAATGAGTGTGATCGATCAACTGAAGGAACGTCCAAAGCTGATCGTGATGGATACAATGAACTTTTGGATGGATATTGCCATGGATGATCTGATGGCTGTGTTACAAAGAGTAGACGTACTGCTGGTGAATGATGCAGAGGCGAGGCAATTGAGTGAAGAGGTTTCTCTTGTAAAAGCTGCTAAAAAGATTTTGACCATGGGTCCCAGGTTTTTGATCATCAAAAAGGGAGAACATGGTGCACTACTGTTTCATGAAAACCATGTATTCTTTGCACCGGCACTTCCCCTGGAAGATGTGTTTGATCCCACTGGTGCGGGAGATACTTTTGCGGGCGGATTTATTGGCTACCTTGCTAAAACAAAAGATATCAGTTTTGAAAATATGAAAACGGCCATTATTGTGGGTTCTGCCATGGCGAGTTTTTGCGTGGAAAAATTTGGCCCCGAGAGAATGAAAGAAATTACAAAGGATGACATAGACGAGCGCCTGAGCCAGTTTGTTCAGCTCGTAAATTTTGATATTGACCTGGTGTAAAAGAGGGTAACTATGCTTGAGATCATTGCGCTCATATTTCTTACCCGCATTGTTGGGGAAAAAGCGGTACGCAAAGGATTGCCACCTGGCCGATGGAAATTGTACATGGTAATTGCCTGGTTTGTTTTTGAGATCATGGGTTTTTTTATCGGCTTCTATTTATTGGGTGGCATGGGTGGCATCCTGCAACTATCCCTTTTCGCCATTTTTTGCGCCTTTGGGGGTTACCTGTTCATAAAGGCCCGCCTTGATAAAATGCCGGATACGTTAAACGACGATATCGACAGGATTGGTAAATAATTTTTATCTTTTTTACTATAAATTCCTGATTAAAGTTTGTAGGTTTATCGGCTGCTTTCTTTGCTGCCACAGGGAATAGAAAATTTTTCTATCACTTTAAACTTACACAACATGAAAAGTTTATTCCTGGCAGCAATCTTTGTTATTGGCTGCTATCTCACCAGTTTTGCCCAACCCAAACAAGCTATTTACAAAGCTGCTTATTCAGCCGATTTTAAAATGGGTAATAATGCCCTTGCCACAAAAGTGCTTGAGCTTTGGAAAGACTGGGATGACAATGCTTTTGAGCGTCATGATTATTTTGCAGACACGGTTGTAATGTTTTTCCCAGAAGGTGGGATGGTAAAGGGCAAAAAAGCTGCAATGGATTCTGCGAAAAAATACCGGGATATGGTTTCAAAAGTAGTATCTACGGTACATGCATGGATACCTATGTACAGCAATGACCGAAAAGAAAACACGGTATTAATATGGGGTACGGAAGAAAATACAGCGCC
>CBFGLL010000015.1:0-19520 GCA_965649585.1 uncultured Chitinophagaceae bacterium
CTTCGGCCAGGTAGAGGCGGATCCTTCACAGGTACGCATAGATGGATTCCAGAATTTTTTCCAGGAGCGGAGACCTTTTTTTATTGAGAGCAGGAATATTTTTGACTACCAGCTTACCGGGTCGGCAGCAGGCGGCGATTATGATTCAGACCTTCTTTTTTACAGCAGGAGGATAGGAAGCGCTCCGCATGGTTTTGTAAATGCCGGACCAGGAGAATATGTACAATCGCCACAGAACACGAGCATACTTGGAGCAGCAAAATTTAGTGGTAAAACCAAAAAAGGTTTGAGTATTGGTGTTTTAGAAAGTATTACGGAAAGAGAGATGGCGGTGATTGATAAAAACGGCGATCGACGGAAACAAATGGTAGAGCCACTCAGCAGTTATTTTGTGGGCAGGGTGCAAAAAGATTATAATGCTGCCAACACAGTAATCGGGGGCATTTTTACCGCTGTAAACAGGGAAACGGGGTTGAACAACAGCCTTCATACCGGGGCTTATACCGGGGGCATTGATTTTTTACATCAATGGAAAAACCGGTTCTGGTATGTGCGGGGCAATTTTATTATGAGCCATGTGCAAGGCAGTAAAGAAGCTATTTATGCCACCCAAACCAGTTTTGAACATTTGTTCCAGCGTCCTGGCGCCAGTGAGGTAGAGGTAGATTCTAACCGCAGTTCTCTTACAGGTACTGCCGCCACCTTGCGTTTTGGCAAGCAGGCGGGCAAACCAGGCAGGCTGGGCCAGGTATTTAAATTTGAAACCGGGCTTACACTCAGATCACCCGAACTGGAGCTGAACGATATTGGCTTTATGCTTACCAGCAACGAGATCAACCATTTTAGCTGGGCGGGAGTTCATTTTCAGAAACCGATGGGAAAATTCAGGACTTTCCGCATTAATTATAACCACTGGACCAGGTGGGATTACAGCGGCCAGTTTATGTTCCTGATGTTTAATACAAACGGGCATGCTACTTTCAGAAATAACTGGCAAACGGGTTATGGTGTTTCCTGGAATCCTTATGATGTATCCAATAATGCGCTGAGGGGTGCATCATCACTGCGCAAGCCTGCGGGTATGGGTTTCAATTATTACCTTAATTCTGACTACAGGAAGAAAATACAGTTCAATGCCAGTTATAATCGCTTCTGGGGTTTTGAAAACACGATTCTCGGAAACAACTATGATTTGGGTGTTACCATTCAGCCCATCAACGCACTCAATATTTCCTTGAGTGCCGGTTATGGAAAAAATTATCGTAAGCAGGATCAGTTTGTGCGCAATATCATGCTGAACAACCAGCTTAGAACGATCGTGGCCAGCGTTAACCAGGAAACCTTGAGATTTACTGCAAGGTTAAATTATAATATCACACCTGATCTTACCATCCAGTATTATGGTCAGCCGTTTATCAGCCGACCTTTATTCAGCAGGTTTGCTTTTGTAACAGATCCATTGGCAAAAAATTACGATGATCGGTTTCAGCAGTATGATGCGCAGCAGATCAGCCGGAGCGGCAATGAGTATCACGTGGATGAGGATCGTGACGGTGTAAGGGATTTCAGTTTCCGTAATCCTGATTTTAATTTTGTGCAGTTCAACTCAAACCTTATAACAAGGTGGGAATACCGGCCCGGCAGTGAATTGTACCTGGTGTGGAACCAGGGCAACACACCAGACGCATCTAGTCACATCAATGACCCCATTGGAAAAAGCCTGTTTACAGATGCTTTCAGCAATGGGGCCAGGAATATATTTTTAGTAAAGTGGACCTACAGGTTTGTAAAATAGGCCTGGCATTAATTCCAGAATGCTTTTTTACCGGGAGGTTTTGTTCCACCTTTTTTCTGACTGGATAATTTAATATGCGGATCGTAATTACGCTCTGCTGCCTTCTGCATTGTTTTTGGATCCAGATCGGGAAGCCTGTTGGTGATCTGTGTATTCACTTCGGGGCTCTGCTCTTCTACCGGGGGAAGACCTGGTTCTTCCACTGGAACCGTTGGCGATTCTGGTGGTGCTTTTTGTGCTACCGGTTCGGGAGCTGGTTTATTGGAAGGCTTTTTTGCAGGAGAAGAAGTGGGTGCCGGTGTTGATCTTTTTGCCTGCTTTTTCGCAGGTGCTTTTGCGGCAGATTTAGCAGCTACCGGACGGGCAGTTTTGCTGGCTGTTTTTTTAACGGCCGGCGCTTTTACTGCTGCTTTGTTTGCTACGGCTTTTTTAGGGGCGGCCTTCCCGCCAACAGGACGGGCGGATTTGGGAGCTGATTTTTTTGTTGCAGCTTTTTTTGTGGCTGCCTTTTTAGTAGTTGCTCTTTTTAATGCTGTGCTTTTTGAAGCAGGCTTTTTAGTTGATTTCTTTGGGGCAGATTTCCCGCTTACCGGATGGGCAGTTTTAGTGGCAGTTTTTTTTGCTGCTGCTTTTTTAGGCATTGCTTTTTTTGCTACTGCCTTTTTTACGCCGGATTTACCGCTTGCTGAACGGGAACTTTTAGGGGCTGCTTTTTTAGCGCTTTTTTTCGTTGCGCCTTTTTTGGATGTTGCCATGATTTGTTATTTATTGATGAATGGGGACATCATTTTGGCGTGTCTCCGAATGATAAGATTTTTTTCAAATATTATACCAAGGCTGCATCAAGCATATTTGCCATCAATCAATATTACCCAGGCTATTTGTTTTCAGCGTTTTTTCCGGGGGCAGGGGTTTACCGCAGTTGCGACAATAATTTGCATTCGGATCATAAATATCCAACCCGCAACTTTCGCATTCACCTACTCTTTGTGCGGCGTGAAAAGCTTTATCTTCTTTTTGTTTTGTGAGTTCTGCGGTTACAATACCCGTTGGTACAGCAATGATAGCATAACCCAGCATCATAATGATAGACGATATAAATTTACCAAGGGTGGTGGCGGGTGTTACGTCTCCATATCCCACGGTGGTAATGGTTACAATGGCCCAGTAAATGGATTGCGGAATACTATCGAAACCATTTTGGCCTCCCTCTACAACAAACATGATGGTTCCCAGCAAGATCACCAGCACTACCAACACACTCAGGAAAACAGTGATGCGTTTTACACTCCTGATAAGTGCTTTACCGAGTATGGCACTTTCCGAAAGATAGTGGGTGAGCTGGTAAATCCTGAATATCCGCAGTAATCTTATTGCCCGCAATGAAATGAGTGGCCTTGATGCGGGGAAAATAAGGCTCAGGTAAAAGGAAACGATGGTAAGCAGGTCAACCATCCCGAAAAAACTAAAAATGTACCCTCTCTTTTTTTTGACTACCCATAGGCGTATCAGGAATTCGATCGTAAAAAGAATACTGATGATCCATTCTATCACTTTAAAGTAATAGCCATATTTATCATTCAGCTCTTTTACACTCTCCAGGATGATAATAAGAATGCTTATAACGATAGCCCAGAGCAGGGCAATATCGAATATTCGTCCAAGACGGGTAGTGGTGCCAAAAACAACAATACCCAGCCATTGTTTAAGGCGTTGCAGCTTTGTGCGTTTTTCTCGTTTAACGGTTGCCATCTGTTTTTATACGCCTGAATGTACAAAAGATAATTTATGCCCGATGGTTTTTGGGAAAAAACACTGTTTTGTAAAACATTGTTTGCAATAATCGCCATATTTATTTGAGGGCTAACATACCAGTTTCACCGTTATCTGCGTTAATAGCACATTCCCTGATACCGGCCTAGACCAGGTATTCCCCTGCAGCCAGCTTTTGCTGGCTGTTTTTATTGATCTCCTTTTATACCCGTGCACTGTCGCATATGCCCCCAACATTGGCGGATTGGCATAGTTGAAAAACTAATTACAAGCTGCAACTTTGTATTCAATTATCATTTTAAAAATATACAAATCATGGAAACATCAAATGCCACTGTTGTACAAATTTCTGCTGAAGTAAACGCACCCATTGAAAAGGTATGGGAGTATTTTACCGGTGAGCAGCATATTGTTCATTGGAACCAGGCTTCCCCCGATTGGCATTGCCCAATAGCGCAGAACGATGTAAAGAAGGACGGGAAATTCAAGTTCAGGATGGAAGCAAAAGACGGAAGTTATGGTTTTGACTTTGAAGGAACTTATGATGAAGTACAACCGCAGCAGCTCATAGAATATACAATGGCCGATGGCAGAAAAGTGAGCATCCATTTTTCTGAAAAGGACGATCACACACATGTTGCTGAGTCATTTGAAGCCGAGAATGAAAACCCGGTAGAAATGCAGAGAGCAGGCTGGCAGGCCATTTTGGATTCGTTTAAAAACTATACAGAAACGCATTAAACATTCTCAACTTAAATATTGAGTCATGGCAAAATCAATGTATCCCTGCCTTTGGTATGATGGGCAGGCGCTGGAAGCGGCAAAATTTTATTGCAACATTTTTAAAAATTCTGCTATTACCGCAGAAACTCCTATGGTTGTAGTATTTGAACTGAACGGTGAAAAGTTTATGGCACTTAATGGAGGTCCCCGGTTTACATTTAATGAAGCTGTATCATTCGTGGTGGAATGCGCCGACCAGGAAGAACTGGATCATTACTGGAATTCCTTAATCGCAGGTGGCGGGGAAGAAAGTATGTGCGGCTGGTTAAAAGATAAATATGGTATGAGTTGGCAGGTGATTCCCGGGATGCTGGGGCAACTAATGGACAAGGGCATACCGGCAAAATCGGATGCGATGATGCAGGCTTTGATGAAGATGAAAAAAATTGATATCGCTGCTTTGCAAAAGGCATATGATGAAGGTACTGATGGCTGAAATAAAAAAGCGCCACGAAGGCACTAAGACCCGAAGAAGCACAAAGAGTTCACCGCAGCATTGATGGGTGATGGTATATTTGCAAAAAATGAGCTATAATGTATTTAGGGCAGGAGCAAATCAGTATTGCGGACCGGGAGGATTTACCGGCAATTGAAATTTTATTGAACAAGGCTTACAGGGGCGAAGAATCAAAAAAAGGATGGACAACAGAAGCTGATCTTATTGCAGGGGAAGTAAGAACCAATTTAGCCGACCTGGAAGGAGTATTTCAAAAAGCCGGCAGTGTTTTTCTGAAATATGTTGATGAGGGGCAGGTACTGGCTTGCGTGAATCTCCAGAAAATAGACAACAGGATATACCTTGGCATGTTTGCCGTTGCGCCAATGATGCAGGGTAGTGGTATCGGAAAAAAAATTCTGCAGGCAGCAGAAATCTATGCGAAAGCGATGAATGCGGATGCCATATTTATGTCTGTTATTTCTGTGCGACAAGAATTGATAGCCTGGTACGGCCGGCATGGATACAAGGAGACGGGCAAAATCAAAGCGTTCAGGGAAGACGGTATAAGCGGAAAACATTTACAGCCGCTGGCATTTATTGAACTTGAAAAACAGCTGCTATAAAAAAACTCCCGCAACATTGCGGGAGTTTCCAGTGGTTTCATAATATTTTATGTACTAATTGAAACGTACGTTGTATGTGGCGCCTATGCCTACGTGCTGGAGATTACCGCCGGCGTTGCTGCTGCGGAAAATACCGTTGTAAAAACCAAAAATATTCCAGCTATAATTGTGGTAGCCCAGTTGTGGTTTCACATAAAAGCCACCGTCGGCACCATCGGCTGTTACAAAGCTGTAGCCAATATCAGTGCCTGCAAAAAATCCTTTTGCCTTTGGATATACTCTCACAAAAGCGCCTGCTGGAATGGTACCAAACCCTTCAAAATCGTTTTTAGGAAAAAAGTGGTTGTAGCCGGTGGTAAGTCCAATGCCCAGGTGGTTAGTGCTCATCACCTGTCCTTTTAATTCAAGCCCGGCAACAAAGCTGCTTACATCTGCGAGGTCGCCCACAGGCACGCCTGCATTAAGTCCAACTTTTAACCATGAATTTTTTGTGGTGGCTTCAATGGTGGGATCCTGTGCAAATGCCACAAAACAAAAAGCAGCCAAAACAGTAGTTGATAGTATCTTCTTCATATGTAAGTTTGTTTATTCTGCTTGCAATTTTCATAAACCATGCCAAACAAAACCTGTTGAAAATATTTTGTAACGGTAAGTTGTGCAGTGCGGAAAACCGGGTTACCCGATCTTATTATAGCTGGCCACAATTCCTTTAATTAAACTTGAGCTGAAGCCCTGGTGTTCCATTTCATTCAAGCCTGCAATGGTGCAGCCTTTAGGCGTGGTAACTTTATCTATTTCCTGCTCAGGATGTGTGTGGGTGCTGAGCAATAATTCTGCTGCGCCTTTTACGGTTTGTGCGGCAATGAGACTTGCGGTAGCAGCGTCAAAACCTATTTCAATACCGCCCTGGATATTTGCCCTGATGTAGCGCATAGCAAAAGCAGTACCGCATGCACCCAACACGGTGGCGGCATTCATTAATTTTTCATCAATAAAACTGATCTTACCCACTGTGCTAAAAAGATCGCTCACATATTTTGCATGATCCTCATTGGAATGTGGCCCGCTGATACAGGTAATACTTTCGCCGATAGCGATGGCAGTGTTGGGCATTGCCCTGAACACTGTAAGCGGCGTTTGTATGATCGATTTAATTTCTTCAAGCGCCACACCGGTAACCACCGACACCAGGAGCTGATGAGCGTTCAATGCAGGCGCAATCTGTTCCAGCACTTCTTTGGCCTGGAAGGGTTTGATAGCAAGTACAATAACGTCAGCGTTTTTTACTGCCGCCACATTATCACTTGTAATATGAATACCTGCTGCCTCCAGGCCCACAAGACTGTTGAGATTACGTTTGGTAACAGTGATATGCTGGGGTGCCACAAATTCAGTTTTGATAAGCCCTCTTGTAATAGCGGTGCCCAGGTTGCCGCCCCCGATGATGGTTATTCTTTTGTTGTTCATGTTATTTGTTGCGCCCTGCATTTTTTGTTGTCGCAGGATCACCAGACTGATGACTACCCACTGCCGACTCCTGACTCTCCTTCATCATCCTTCCAGCTCCATTATTTTTTCAAACAAGTTTTCGTATTCACTGTTGGCCTGCTGCCAGTCTGCATCTGCCTTATTATAATCTGCCTCAGCCTTCAGGAATTTTTGTTTATCACTGTACACTTCCGGGTCGGCAAGGGCCGATTCCAGGTTTGATTTATTGATCTTTAATTTTTCCAGCTGTTCTTCCAGGTTTTTAAATTTAGTTTTTAGCTTCTGCAATTCTTTTTTTGCATCGTTGTTAACCACCGGCGCAGGTTTGGTTTCTTTTAAAACAGGCTGGGATGCAGGTTTTGTTTCCGTTTTTTCTTTTGCCGCGGCTTCTTTCGCCCTGCGTTCTTTCCAGTCCACCCATTCAGTATAAGTGCCTTTAAACTCTCTTATCTTATGGTCTTCTATTTCCCATATCTTATTTGCAATACGGCTGATGAAAAAACGATCGTGGCTTACAAGAATGAGGCTGCCTTCGTATTTGTTGAGCGCTTCCACCAACAGATCAACAGAGTGAATGTCGAGGTGGTTAGTAGGTTCATCGAGCATGAGGAAATTCGCTTTGCTCACGATAGTTTTGGCCAGTGCCACCCTGGCTTTTTCGCCTCCACTTAATACTTTGATCTTTTTTTCAACTGTATCACCACTAAAAAGAAAAGAACCGAGGATCACCCTCAATTCCAGGTCATTCTTCCCGCTGCGGGCTTCTTTCATTTCTTCCAGGATATCGTTTTCCTGGTTCAATGCTTCTAACTGGTGCTGGGCGTAAAAGGATTCTACCACATTGTGTCCCCATTCTCTTTCACCTTCAAAAGGTTCGGTACCCGCAATAATGCGCAACATGGTGGATTTACCCTTACCATTGGCGCCGATCAATGCTATCTTATCTCCACGATCAATCTCCGCATGGGTATCTCTCACAATTTCTACGTCTTTAAAACTTTTACTTACATGTTTTAGAGTACAGATGATCTTGCCCGGTTGTTTTTCTACCGCAAAATTGATCTTCATGTTTGGGCGCTCGATATTTACGTCTTCAATACGCTCGAGTTTATCCAATCTTTTGACAATACTTTGTGCCTGTGCTGCTTTACTGGCTTTGGCTTTAAAACGTTCTACGAATCTTTCCTGCTGGCGTATATAATCCTGCTGGTTCTCAAAAGCTTTTTTCTGCATATCGATACGAAGTGCTTTTTCCTGCTCGTAGTATGTATAATTACCGGTGTAAAAATGAAGTTCCTGTTGATACAACTCAACGATCTTGGTAACCATCCTGTCCAGGAAAAAACGATCGTGACTAACAATCACAACAGCGCCGGGATAATGTTGCAGGTATTTTTCCAACCATTCAATACTTGGAAGATCGAGGTGATTGGTAGGTTCATCGAGCAATAGTAAATCCGGCGATTGCAGGATCATTTTAGCTAACAATACTCTCATCCACCATCCGCCTCTAAAATTCTTATACGGTTTTTTTAATTCTTCGTTGCTGAAACCCAGTCCCTGTAAAATTTCTTCTGTTCTGTGATGAATACTGTAACCATCCAGCACATCCATTTCATGGAGCTTTTCAGAGTATTCCATTGCAAGATCTTCGTCGCCTGTTTTTTCCAGTTCCATAGCGATCTCCTCCAGTTCCTTTTCGAGTTGTTTCACTTTTTCAAATGCGCCCAGGGCCACTTCGAGAATGGAATCATCAGTATCAAACCCCAATAAATCCTGGTGTAAAAAACCAATCGTGGTATCCCTTCCTTTTTCGACTGTTCCTTTGGAAGGAGAATATTGACCAGTGAGTACTTTGAACAGGGTAGACTTGCCTGTGCCATTATAACCAATTAAACCGATCCTTTCATTGGGTTGAATATGCCAGGTGGCATCTTCCACAATTGTTCTTGCGCCAAATTCAAATGTGAGATTTTGTATACCGAGTAACATAATAGAAACGTATATGAAAAATTTTTGCAAAGCTAATGTATCCCGCTTTCAATTCCTGTTGAATCAGAAAAAAGGCCAATTGATTTACATGTGCATATATATCCTTATAATTATGGCTGCAACTACATTTCCGCTACCTTTGCTGAAATTTTTTTTCTATGAGAAAATTACCCGCCATCCTGCTTGTATTAGCAGCTGCATTTGCGGTTTATTGGTTTGGTTTCCGCAAAACAGAGAAACAGCCTGAAGAACCGAAACCGGTACCCATCGTTGTGAATAAACATTCTGATAGTTTTAATACTTCTATCAACACGCTGATGAGTGCTTATTTTGGTATAAAGGATGCATTTGTAGATGCGGATACAGCAAGAGCCAAAGCCAATACAAGAGCGTTTATCAATGCGCTCGACAGCATCCCGCTGGTGGAACTGGAAAAAGATGATACCCTCATCAGCAATACTGCAAAAGCAAATATCCACGATATTAAAATAAATGCGAATTCTTTGCTTGCTCAAAATGATATCACCCAGATGCGACTTGATTTCAGGACTATTTCGGATATGTTGTATCCCAGCTTTTTTGGTGTGATCAATTATGAGGGAGAAAATCTTTACCTCCATAATTGCCCGATGGCTTTTGATGGTGACAAAGATGCCAACTGGATCAGCAATTCTGACGAAGTGGTAAATCCTTATCTTGGAAAAAACCATCCGAAGTACAAGGGAACCATGCTCCACTGCGGTGAAGTGAAAGACAGCCTTGTAAGAAAATAAAAAAATCCAATAAGCGGATTTTATTCGTAACTGCAGTAACTGCAATGAAAAACATTTTAATCCTATTTATTGCGATCCTGGGTTCTGCTGCTTGTATGGCGCAGCAAAAATATACTGTAAGCGGTTATATTAAAGATGCGTACAGCGGCGAAACCCTTATTGGGGCTGCATTCTCCTTGTCGAATAAAAGCAAGGGCATCAGCAGTAATCAATATGGCTTTTATTCCATCACCCTGGATTCGGGTGTATATACCTTTTCAGTATCGCATGTGGGTTATCTTCCAAAGCAGCTGAATATTTCGCTTGCATCAGATACGGTTCTCAACGTAGAGATGATTTCCGGTGCTTCCCTGCAACAGGAGGTGGTGGTAACTGCCCGGAAAAGAGATAACAATGTAAAATCGGCACAGCTGGGTAAGGTGACATTGCCCATTGAACAGATAAAATCGATACCTGCTTTTTTAGGTGAGGTAGACCTGTTGAAAGTGGTGCAGTTGCTGCCCGGGATCCGCAACGCAGGGGAGGGCAGTGCCGGTATTTATGTAAGGGGTGGTGGACCCGACCAGAACCTAATTATGCTGGATGATGCGGTGGTGTATAATACGGGCCACCTGTTTGGCTTTTTTTCCATCTTTAACAGTGATGCCATTAAAAATGTGTCGCTCATAAAAGGGGGCATGCCTGCACAGTATGGCGGCCGGCTGAGCAGTGTACTTGATATTACGATGAAGGAAGGTAATAACCAGGAATTTCAAACAGAAGGTGGCATAGGGTTAATTGCTTCGAGGATTTCGCTGCAGGGACCTATCAAAAAAAATGTTTCTTCCTTTATCATTTCTGCCCGCAGAACCTATGCAGACGCCATTGCAAAACCTTTTATCAGTAAAGAGAGCCAGTTTTACGGATCGGGCTATTATTTTTATGACCTCAATGCAAAGATCAATTATCGCTTCAGTGAAAAAGACCGCCTTTACCTGAGCGGTTATTTTGGAAGGGATGTGTTTGATTTTGTAAACGGCAGGCAAAGCCTGGATGTAAATATTCCCTGGGGAAATGGCACCGGAACATTGCGATGGAACCATGTGTTTAACCAAAAACTGTTTGCCAACACTACACTTGTTTACAACGATTATAAATTTAAATTTTCTGCTGCGCAGGATAATTTTACGGTGGGTCTTTCCTCTGGCATAAGGGATGTGAGCTTAAAACATGATCTTGATTTTTACCCCTCCGGCAATCATAAGTTTAAATTCGGCGGCATTTATACCTATCATCGTTTCACTCCTTCGGTGGTGAGTGGAAGGCAGGACAGTATTGAATTTAAACCATTAAATGCGCAGGTAAAATTTGCGCATGAAGCAGCCCTTTATGTGCAGGACGACTGGGAGCTGTCCGAAAAAATACAGGTGAATGCAGGCCTGCGCTACAGCATGTTTCAGCAAACCGGTCCTTTTAAATTGTATGAAACCGATGCCAATGGAAACCGCATCGACAGTACTGTTTATAAAAGAGGACAGGCTATTAAAACCTATTCGGGCCTGGAGCCAAGGTTGAGTATGCGTTTTAGCATTGATGAAAAAAGTTCAGTAAAAACTTCTGTAACACGCAACCTGCAATACATTCACCTGGTGAGTAATGCCGGCACTACATTGCCTACCGATTTGTGGGTACCCAGTACCTACCTGGTGCAACCCCAAAAAAGCTGGCTGTATGCGGCAGGTTATTTCCGCAATTTCAACAACAATATGTTTGAAACGTCATTGGAGTTGTATTACAAAAAAATGGACAACCAGATAGAATACCGGGAGGGCTATACTCCCAATACTATCGAGGATACGGAAAATGATTTTGTATTCGGCAAGGGCTGGAGTTATGGTGCGGAACTGTTTGTAAACAAAGTGAAGGGTAAACTTACCGGTTGGCTGGGATACACTACCAGTTATACCTGGCGGCGGTTTCCTGATTTGAATGAGGGACGCAAATATCCTGCAAAATATGATCGTCGTCATGACATGTCGGTGGTGGCCATGTACCAGTTGAGCAGGCGCTGGAAACTAAGCAGTAGTTTTGTGTTTGGTACCGGCAATGCAGCTACTTTGCCTCAACGTTTTTATGTGATCAATGGGGTACTCACGCAGCAATACAGTGATATCAATCAATACCGCCTGCCTTCATATCATCGCCTTGATGTAAGCGCTGTGCTGGAAGGCAAAAAAAATGCAACCAGGAAACTCAAAACTGAATGGGTTTTCAGCATTTATAATGTGTATAGCAGGGCCAATCCTTATTTTATTTATTTTGACCAGGAAGGAAATCCTTATGACGGCACTTTAAGAGTGCAGGGAAAACAGGTTTCTATATTCCCCATCATTCCTGCTGTAACCTGGAATTTTAAGTTTTAGGTTTCGCAAGCAGGTGTCTTCCCATAATGCTGGATTTTTTTATTGCCGGTTCAGGATCATTATTACAACTATCTCTATCAACTATCTTTGCCTATAAATATAAGCAATGGCCTATCGCTCCATGGAAGAATGCCTGCTTGACCTGGAAAAGCAGGGGCAGCTAATAAGGATAAAAGAAGAAGTGGATCCGCATTTGCAAATGGCGGCAATTCATTTACGGGTACATGAAATGGGTGGGCCGGCATTGTTGTTTGAAAATGTGAAAGGCAGCAGGTATCGTGCGGCTTCCAATATTTTCGGCACACTGCAAAGAAGTAAATTCATTTTCAGGGATAGTTTAGCAAAGGTGCAGGAACTCATCGCTTTAAAAGATGATCCTATCAAGGCGCTGAAACAGCCTTTTAAAAATGCCGGTGTGGCGCTTGCGGCATGGAAGGCATTGCCTAGCAGGGTAAATTCTGGAAAACCTTTGCTGGATGGTGATCGTATCAAGATATCTGACCTGCCGTTGATAAAACACTGGCCCATGGATGGTGGGGCATTTGTAACGCTGCCGCAGGTGTATACCGAGGATATTGAAAAACCGGGCATCATGAAATCGAACCTGGGCATGTACCGGGTGCAACTAAACGGTAACGACTACACGAAAGATGTTGAAATAGGATTGCATTACCAGATCCACCGGGGAATAGGCGTGCACCAGGCAAAAGCGAATGCCAAAGATGAACCATTGAAGGTAAGCGTGTTTGTTGGCGGGCCGCCGGCACACACGGTGGCAGCGGTAATGCCTTTGCCGGAAGGGCTGAGCGAAATGAGTTTTGCCGGCGTGTTGGGTGGCCGCCGTTTCAGGTACAGTTATCAAAACGGTTACTGCATCAGCAACGATGCTGACTTTGTGATCACGGGAAAAGTATATCCCAATGATAATAAACCGGAAGGACCCTTTGGAGACCACCTGGGTTACTACAGCCTTACCCATCCCTTTCCGCTGATGAAAGTGGAGCAGGTGTATGCGAAAAAAAATGCAATCTGGCCATTTACTGTTGTGCGCCGTCCCCCCCAGGAAGACACCAGTTTTGGCGCATTGATACATGAAATGACCGGTGATGCTATTCCGCAGGAAATACCTGGTTTAAAAGAAGTGCATGCAGTGGATGCAGCGGGCGTGCATCCATTACTGTTAGCCATCGGCAGCGAGCGGTATACGCCGTATGCACCCACAAAAAAGCCTGCTGAATTGTTAACCATCGCCAATCATATTTTGGGGACCGGCCAGTTGAGTCTTGCTAAATTTTTGTTTATCACAGCAGATGACACAAATCAACTGACCACCCATGATGTACTGGACTATTTTCAATTCGTATTGGAAAGAATTGACCTTCGCACAGACCTGCATTTTTATACTAACAGTACCATCGATACGCTGGATTACAGCGGTACAGGACTCAACAGCGGGAGCAAGTTGCTACTGGCAGCATATGGAGAACCCGTACGAAAACTAGCTACCGAAGTACCTGCCGTTTTAAATGAACTTCAATATTTTGAAAAAGCCAGGATGGTAATGCCTGGCGTAATGGCTTTGCAGGCGAAAAAGTTTGAAACCTACGATGGCGCCCAACAAGAAATGGATATGTTGAATGCGCAGTTAAAAGATAAGCTGGCGCAGTTGGAGGGCTTTGCAATCATCATCGTTGCTGATGATGCTGATTTCGTTTCCGCAACTTTAAATAATTTTATCTGGGTAAGTTTCACCCGCTGTAATCCCTCTCATGATATTTATGGAGTTGATCCATTTGTGGAACACAAACACTGGGGTTGTAAGGGCCCGATGATATTGGATGCGAGAATTAAACCCCATCATGCGCCGGTGCTCGAAAAAGATCCGGCAGTTGAAAAAACAGTTGATAAATTATTTGAGAGGGGTGGTAGTTTGTACGGAATATCGTAATATTATCTCATGTTTAAACTGCTGCCCGAAACATTTGTCATCCTGCTATTTAACATCATCCCCATCTTTGGCGTGGCCTTTTATAATTGGTCGCCATTTGAAGTATTCTGGTTGTTCTGGATGGAGACTTTGATCATCGCTGTTTTTAATACCGTCAGGGTATTGTATAGCCAGGGCGAGCAACCGGATGTGCCTTACTCAAACGGCAGCCTCAAACTAAATATTGGCCCGGCAATTAGTTATTTGGTGGTTAGGGTAATCATCTTTTTATTTTATTCGGTGTTCATCATTACGTTTATTGGCATTATGGCAAATCCAAAAGGAGACGGAGTTGGGTCTTTAGCAGTAATTGTTTTTGCCGATAAACTTTTCAACCTTGCTTTACTCATTACAATAGTGTCGCAGGCATTTTACCTTATCCGGTATTTTTTTATGAATGGAGCATACCGGTTTTCAAAACGTAGTGATTACACTGCCATCTTCGATGCCCGGCAAATTGTAATTCATGTTGCCGTGGTGTTGGGCGCTGTGGGAGCATCCTTTTTATTCAAAGACGGTAATCCCAATTCCGCCATCTGGATCATTGCAGTTTTTTGCGTGGTGAAAACGGTGGTGGAGTTAGCACTTGCGTCCTATTCAAAAAAGTCTATGGACAGTGCTGCAAGGCAGGCTATATAAACAAGGGAAAACCTTTGCTTTCCCTTGTTGAATAATATTATTTACCGTGAGATATAGTGGGCGCTGTTTTTCGCAAGGGCGGCAACTCCAGTTGTTTTCTTTTTAGATCAAGGTTTAATTCCATTTCTTTCAGTTGTAACTCTTTTATTTTGTCATTGTACTTTTTATCGGCGGCTTCTTTTTCCGGATCCTACATGCTGAACTGGCCTTTTAATGAAAGATAGATCTGTACCATTGGCTCGTGTACCACCGGGTTTATTACTTTATCAAATTGTTTATCAGAAACCTTTTCGTAGTACATCGTTTTTTGTTTGTCGGCATAGTTGTATTGCACAGCCGGTGCGGGTTTGTCTTTACGATATACGGCTAACTGGTAAGGCGCAGTACCGGCTTTAAATGCCGTGTAGTTCGCATATCGTTCGGCCGGGAATGCCGAACCTTGTTTTTCTCCCACATTTGTAAACCGGGTGAAAATGCCCGTTTTTTCCAAAAGCATTTTTTTGTTCATCAATATCAGTAGTGCTTCATTTCTTAGCCTTTCCAAAATGGCATCTTTGTCATCCACGTTGTAATCAACTTTCACCAGGTCGTACACTTCGGCTTTTGCCGCAATGCTCACGATTTCATTTACCTGGTTTTGCTCTTTAAATGTGATGTGTACATTTTTTTTGATCTCGAACCCGGTGGGCAATTCATTGTAAGTTTTGCTGAGTTTTTTTTCTGTGAGCTCCATTTCATAGGTAGGTACCATGCTTACGGGATCAAAGAATACATACAACGCTCCACTATTTGCCTGTCGTAAAAAGGCTGCAAATAGTTCTGTACGGACTTTCATGGCATTTTCCGCCTCCTCCACCGTTTTCCCAAATTGCGTGATGCTGAAAATCGCTACAAAGGAACTTGCTTTTACATTGATCATTACATTCGCTTCCATCAATTGCGAGAAGTTGCTGCTGTAAGGAGTGATGTTTAAATCTACGGGATTGGAACCATAACCGGGATTGTTGAAGTTTACATTACCTGAAGCAACAGCGTTGCCGGCAATTTGGGCGATACTGGTTCCGGCAGTGAATAAAACAAATAACACAAACATTAAATTCTTTTTCATAAACGTTTTTCTTTCTGTACACGCAGGTGAAAAAATCGTTCGAAACATTCTTAAAAAATTATTCCGCTTCTGCAATAAGATCGAGTAACCGGGCATCTTCAGCAACTGTTACTGCAGCAAATGCCATCACGCTGTCTGCGGGGTTTAACTGTGATTGAACAGTGACGTGTAAAGGTTTTGATTTGGCAGGGTAGTTGTTTTTTTGGGCAGATTGTTTTACAATTATTGGTGCTGGTACCGTGGAAACGGGAGTATCCTTTTTTGATACAATTGGTGTCCCTTCCGGCTTTTGCCTAACATAACTTTCTTCTTTGGCTGGGTTTTTAATTACAAAAAAGGTGAGTATTGCTGCAACTACCGCGGCGGCGGCCAGCCATTTTTTCCATTGGGTAGTACTTGTGGTGAAAGGATGGGCAGCTTTAATTCGTTCAAATAGCTCCGCATTCAATTGCGGCACTTCGGTTAGTTCGGCAGCACTTACCTGCAGCATTTTTTTAATAAGGTTGTATTCCTTTTCCGAAGCTGCAATCCCCGCAACGACGTTTTTTTCTTCATCAGAAAGCTCCTGCCATTCTTTTTGTATAATTATGTCGTCTGCACTTTTCATTATGGATAAGTTATCAGGTTTTCAAAATGATTCAATTTTTCTTTCATCTCCTTCACCAGGTAAAATAATCTTGATTTTATGGTTCCTTCAGGAATGTTCATAATGCCGGCAATCTGCGGCACAGAAAGATTTTCCTGGAACCTTAATACATAGAGTTGCTTCTTTTCTTCGGGCAGTTGCTGCAGGTTGGCATACACAGCTTCTTTAAATTTTTTTAAATCAGGATCTGCCGGTGGCATAGTTTGCGGCTCTTGTACCAGTTTTAATTTTGAATTCTTCATTTCGTGTTGACGGTACTGATTTTTACACATATTGGCGGCGATACTGTACAACCAGGTTGAAAATTGTTTGTCCACATCAAAGGCTGCGGCATTATTAAAGATTTTCATAAAAAGTTCCTGGGTACAATCTTCTGCCAGTTCCTTATTCTTCCATAACATCCTGAAAAAATAGCTGAACATTTTTTGACTAAACCTTTTATACAACTCTTCAAATGCAGTTCTATTGCCCTGAGCAACCAGGTGCATCAACGCTTCGTCGCTGTTAGTGTGGTATAATTTCCTGAATAACGCCATTGCAGCTGCTACCAACCCATTTGTTTATTTACCAATGCTGTTGTACCCGTGAGCCTCGCCAGCTTTTCAATTCTTAGTTTCCACACAACCGCTCTGGCATTTTTTGTTACTGAATATTCCTTATACAAAATGATGAGAGAAGGAAAGTAGTTCCTGTATAAAATTTTGTCAGTTTCGTTTAACGCCTGTATTGCATCAAATTGTTTCCAGTTGAAATTCTGTTCCAGGTTTGTTGCCAGTTCATTTTTTCCAGGTTGCAGGTTCACCAGCAGCCCGCTATAAGCTGCTTCCCGGAATCGGCTGATTGTTTCTTTGCCAAGAGACAAACAGAGGTAGCCGTTTACCGGCATTGTTGTTTCTTCAAAAAACCTGAATTGGATATCCTGCCTTAATTGTAGCACTTGTTGCAGCATCAGCATCGGCACCAGGTCGGTAAGCCCTTTTGCATACAGGATGGCATTGGGTGCTGTAGACATCATCACATTATAATGGTATTCATGCTGCAATGGGGTTAAGCTTTCAAGTTGATATAGTTCTTTACAATATTGAAAAAGCAGCGCCCGGTTGTTGGCGATCAGCGCCCATTGAATGGCATAAGGATAAAGTTGTTTTTTTGCTTCGGCGCTTTGTAATGCCTGGTGAATGGCACTGCTATCCCGGCGGCCGGATTGCAAAAATTTTAAGAGGGAGAACTGCCAGCTTCCATTGATATAGGTTTGAGCAGCGTAAAATGTTTCCTTCAATAGTTGTTTCTTTTCGCCACTTGCTATGCCTGCCCGGGAAACGGAGTTATACAGTTGCAGCCATGCTTCTGCCTGCTGAGGATCCTTTGATACCTGTTGGAAAAAAGGATTGGATGCAATGGCTTTTTGTTTGCTAAAAAAGGAAGCGCTGCCCGCTGTTGAGTTGCTGTTGCCAGTGCTCTGCGCTTGAGATATGATGGAAATAAGTAATAAAAAAATGCTGAAAATATATTTCATAATCAGTTGTACACGCAATGAAGCGATTCGTTCAAAATAAATCTAAATTTTTTACCAGATGCTAAAAATGACCTTAAAACACAAAATGAATTACTTTTAGTCATGCAAAAAATGGTACTCATGAAAACGATTGTACTGGCAGCCTTGCTGGTTGTTTTTCAATACTGCAATTCTCAACAGCATGAACCGGCGACGCCGGCCGGCAACAATAATACCTTGCTTTGGGAGATCAGCGGCAAAGGGTTAAAAAAACCAAGCTACCTGTTTGGCACATTTCACATGATGTGCAAACGGGATATCCAGTTCAGCAAAAACCTGCTGAAACATCTGGAAGCTGCTGACGAAGTGTATTTTGAGATGGACCTCGATGATGCTTCCAATACATTGGGCGCATTGCTGTTTATGAATATGAAAGATGGCAAAACGCTGAAGGATCTTTATACAACAGAACAGTTTGCCCGGCTGGAACAATTTTTCAAAGACTCTTTAAGAACCAATCTCGGCAGTTTTCAAAAAATGAAGCCCAGCATGCTGGAAGCATTTATCTACCCCAGATTATTTCCCTGTAAAAACCTGAGCGGGGTAGAGCAGGAATTGTTGGCGATTGCCGTAAAACAAAAAAAAGAAGTAAAGGGTTTTGAAACCATAGCATTCCAGGCATCTGTATTTGATAGCATTCCCTACGAGGAGCAGGCAAAATCGTTGTTGAAAAATATTGATAGTCTTTCAAGGTACCGGGTTTATTTTGATAAGATCGTACATATTTACCAGCGGCAGCAAATGGATGAATTGGAAAAAGTTTTTATGGATTCCACTTTCGGGATGACGGATGACCTTGATATACTGCTGGACAAAAGAAATATCAACTGGGTAGAGCAGTTAAAACCTTTGTTGCCAAAACAATCATTGTTTATTGCGGTAGGTGCAGGCCACCTGGTGGGAAACAAGGGACTGATACAATTACTGAGAAAAGAAGGGTATAAAGTAAAACCCGTTCAGAATATTCCTGAAAAAACGGATTAGCCGTTTTGGTATAACTCGTAGAGCCGGATAGTTTCCATCGCTTGTTTTACATCATGCACCCGTAAAATATCGGCTCCATTATGTAATGCCAGGGTGTTCACTACCGTGGTGCCATTTAAGGCTTCATCGGCAGTGCTGCCAAATGGCTTGTATACCATACCTTTTCTGGAAAGCCCTTTGTGAGTGCCGAGACATCACTCGGCGAATCGACTGCTTCTGCTAACGAGCAGGGCGAAATTATTCTGACGCTTGATGATGATTCTGAAGACACTTTGTCTGTAACGATAAAAGCACCAGGTTATCGTGACGAGACCATAAACGCTAAAGTAGACACAGAAGAAAAAATGAGTGTTTCCTTAGTGCCTGCGCGTAAAGTTAGCTTTATTTCAAAGCGAACAGGTACCTATGATCTCTATACGATTGATGCAGACGGCAAGAATGAAGCGCTCATTTTAAAAGGTACCGGAAATGAGAGCCAAGATTTGATAGTGGCGTCGCATCCAGTTGTGGATATGGCGATCTTGGTGTCGACT
>CBFGLL010000016.1:0-19100 GCA_965649585.1 uncultured Chitinophagaceae bacterium
AAAGTTTTGAAGAAGCTATCGAATTAAAAAATGTAAGTTTTTCATACGAGGATGTAACGGTTTTAAAAAATATCAATCTCCGTATTCCCAAAGGTAAAACGGTGGCATTGGTGGGTAGCAGCGGCGCCGGCAAGAGCACCCTTGCAGATCTTGTTCCCAGGTTTATTGACGCATCAGAAGGTGAAGTGTTGATTGATGGCATTAATATAAAAAACTATACATTGAATTCTATCCGCAACCAAATGGGTATCGTAACCCAGGATGCGATATTGTTCAATGATAGTATTGCAAATAATATTGCGCTGGGGGTTACAAATGCTGATGCTGATTCAATAGCACAGGCGGCCAAAATTGCCAATGCGCACCAGTTTATTTTGCAAAAAGAAGAAGGTTATGATACCAACGTGGGTGAGCGGGGTATGAAGCTTAGTGGCGGAGAGCGGCAACGCATGACGATTGCAAGAGCCGTATTAAAAAATCCACCCATTCTTATTTTAGATGAAGCAACGTCTTCTCTCGATACTGAAAGTGAAAGATTGGTGCAGGATGCTATATATAACCTGATGAGCCATCGCACCAGTATTGTTATTGCACACAGGCTGAGCACCATCAGGCATGCTGATGAAATTGTAGTGTTGCAGCAGGGAGAGATCGTGGAGCGGGGCACACATGATTCGCTTATCCGGCAAAATGGGTTTTATAAACGCCTGGTAGATATGCAGGAAGTGAAATGAGTTGATGGTGGAAGCTTGCCCGCCGTGCTGTGATTTTTCTCCGAATTATACTACACACAAACCCTTGTTTTTTTCATGATTAGCTTGGAGCAATGCCCTACATTTGCAGCGCAGTTTTGCACAATATCTCCTTTACATGAAAAAATACGCTTTTGGAGTAATTGGATTGGGTACCATGGGTAGCAATCTTGCTCTCAATATTAACGACCACGGGTTTAGCGTGGCCGGGTACGACAAAGACCAGCAAAAAGCAGATGCCCTCAACGCTGAAAGGCAAAATGATTCCATGCTCTCCTTCAGTGATCTTTCCACTTTTATGGAAGCACTGCAAACTCCCCGCAATATTATTTTATTGGTTCCGGCAGGTAAGGTGGTTGATTTTGTATTGAATGATTTAAAAGCTTACTGGGGTAAAGATGATGTGGTGATCGATTGCGGAAACTCTCACTTTACTGATACGCAGCGCAGGGTGAACGAATGGAGCAGCAGCGGAATTCATTTTATGGGTATGGGTATTTCAGGGGGTGAAACGGGGGCACGTTATGGCGCCAGCATTATGCCCGGTGGCGATCAACAGGCTCATGCACGTATTGCGGGCATGCTGCAGGCGGTGTGCGCAAAAGTAAATGGCGAGCCTTGTACGGCCTACATGGGCAACGGTGCTGCAGGTCATTATGTAAAAATGGTGCACAATGGTATTGAATATGCCATTATGCAATTGATAAGTGAGTGTTACCATATTTTAAAAGTGATGGGCGGGTTGAGTAACAAGGAGATTCATGATACGTTCACCGCATGGAATAAAGGAAGGCTACAATCTTTTTTGATGGAGATAAGCGCTGCTGTTTTTGCGCAGCCCGATGATGCCGGCGATGGCATGCTCATCGATAAAATATTGGATACTGCGGGTCAAAAAGGTACCGGTGCATGGACCAGCCAGGATGCTGCAAATGTAGTGGCCGCCATTCCTTCCATTGATGCTGCAGTATCGCAGCGCATCATTTCTTCTTTCAAATTACAACGCACACAGGCTACGCCACTATCGATCACAACAGGAGGCAGCCTGGATAAAAATAAACTGATCGCCCAGCTGGAAAATGCATTGTACAGCTGCTATATTATTTGTTATGCGCAGGGGCTGCAGATGCTGGCCAATGCATCAAAGGAATACAAATACGATATCAACCTGGTGTCTGTAGCATCCATATGGCGTGGTGGCTGTATCATCAGGGCTGCCATGCTGGAAGATATCAGGAAGGCATATCACAACCAATCATCTTTAACCAACCTGATGAGTGATGCACATTTTTCAACCGAACTAAAAAACAGCAACGAAGATTTCAGAACGGTGCTTGCAGCTGCTATTACAGCAGGTATTCCTGTGCCTGCATTGAGTGCGAGCCTGCATTATTACCTGAGTTTCAATAGCCCATGGTTGCCCGCAAATCTGATACAGGCTCAAAGAGATTTTTTTGGCGCACATACCTACCAGCGCATCGATAAAGAAGGAATTTTTCATACCAATTGGAACGAAACCATACAATAAAAAATGGAAATCAGCAGTAAGAATACACCTACTATCATCACGATATTTGGCGGCACAGGTGATCTTTCCCGCCGCAAACTAATTCCGGCGCTTTATAATTTATATTTAGATGGATGGCTCCATGAAAAATTCTCTATCATCTGCATCGGGTCATCACAACCCGACCGGGAAGGTTTACTAAAACACCTGAAAGAGGGAGTAGATAAATTCTCCCGCAATGGCAGGTCCAAAAAAACACAGTGGGATAAATTTTCGGAGAAGATCAATTATTTGAAAGGAGATTTTACGCAGAAAAAATTATATACCCAGATCAAAAAACAAAAGGCAGATTTTTCGAAAGGTGAAAAATTTGTAAACAGGATTTTTTACCTGGCAGTGCCTCCAAAATTCATCGGCACCATTGCCGAACATTTGGGAGAAGCCGGTTTTGCAAAGGACCGGGTACACAACCGCATCGTGGTGGAAAAACCTTTTGGTACCGACCTGGAATCGGCGAGGGTGCTCAATAAACAACTGCAGGGCATTTTTGATGAAAACCAGATATATAGGATAGATCATTATCTCGGTAAAGAAACGGTGCAGAATATCCTGGCTTTCCGATTTGCCAATGCCTTGTTTGAACCCATCTGGAACAGGAATTTTATTGAGTCGGTACAAATTACGGTAGCAGAAAAAATAGGTGTGGAAGAGCGGGGGAGTTATTATGAACAAAGTGGTGCGTTGAGGGATATGATCCAGAACCACGTGATGCAGTTGCTTTGCCTTATTGCGATGGAACCACCTGTGAGTTTTGATGCTAACGAAGTAAGAAATAAAAAAACGGATGTGCTTCATGCCATTCGCCCTATCAAAAAAGATGACGTGCACGAACTGGCCGTACGTGGCCAGTATGGCGATGGATGGATAGAAGGCAAAAAAGTAAAAGGTTACCAGCAGGAAAAAAATGTGGATCCCAACTCCGTTACGGAAACATTTGCAGCAGTAAAATTCCATATCGAAAACTGGCGTTGGAACGATGTACCTTTTTATGTTCGCAGTGGCAAAAGAATGGACCAGGCCATCACCGTCATCACCATTGAATTTAAACCAGTGCCGCACAAAAGTTTTCCAAAGGAATCCAACGAAAACTGGAGAACCAACCTGCTCATTATTAATATTCAACCCGACATGGGCATCAGGCTGCGTATGCAGGCAAAGCGTCCCGGTCCACAGATGTTGCTTACTCCCGTGGACATGATATTTAATTATAAGGACAGTTATGAAGGTGGCACACCGGAAGCGTATGAAACCCTGCTGCAGGATGTGATTGAAGGCGATGCTACCTTGTTTATGCGTGGCGACCAGGTGGAAGCAGCATGGGAACTGGTAATGCCCATCCTGGAATGCTGGCAGGCAAATCCATCGGTGAATTTTCCGAATTACCCGGCCGGCAGTTTTGGCCCCGAAGCCGCAGAAGCGTTGATAGCACAGGGGGGCCATAAATGGATCACCATGCCACTCAGTAAAAAAAGTAAAGCAGATGATTAAGTCTTTTCCAGATGCTGAAACGCTCTGCAGCCATGCGATGGAATTATTCATCGAACTCGCCAATAAATTTATTGAAGCAAAAGGACAATTTTCGGTGGTACTATCCGGTGGCCGCACACCCAACCTTATGTATAACATGATGGCATTGCCGGCGAATGCCTCAAGGGTAAACTGGAAAAAGGTTTTTATTTTTTGGGGTGATGAACGGTACGTGGACTACAACAGCGCTGATAATAATGCTTACCAGGCAAAAAAACATTTACTCGATCTTGTTCCCATCCCAACGGAAAATATTTACCGCATACCGGTTACGGGCGACTATAAAGCGGATGCTTTGGATTATGAAAAAACTATCCGCCAGTTTTTCCAGGGACAAACTCCATCATTCGATCTTATATTTTTAGGCATGGGCGATGAAGCACATACTGCTTCTTTGTTCCCAGGATCTGACCTGGTAGCGGAACACGAGCGCCTGGTGAGAGATGTGTACGTAGAATCGAAACAAATGCAGCGTATTAGTTTTACGCCGGTGCTGATCAACGCCTCTAAAAATATTGTGTTCATGATAACGGGTGCTGAAAAATTACCAGCGCTGCGGGAAGTGATCAAAGGAAAATATAATCCCCAACTTTACCCGGCACAAATTGTTAAGCCCGTAAAAGGCGAATTAACCTGGCTGATAGGTGAAGAACTTGCCTTATAAGAAACCACCCTGTTTTAGTTGCAAAAAAACTGTTTCATCATATTTATTTGCAGGTTACCGTGTGTTCATACTCCAATAAAAACTTTTTTTCTGCTTCGCCCATTTTTACCTGTTCCCTGCTTTCATCAATTGCTTTATAAAGTATTGCCTTTTTTGCATCGGCATCAGGTTGGGTAAAGCGCATGGAAATGTCGCCACTGCCTGCCTGGTTAATGTTGAACATCTTTGCTATGCTGCTACAGGAGAAGTCGAATGCGTTAAATGAAAAACTTTTTACGTTTTTATAATCCAGGCTTTTAAAAAATACATTTTTGTTTACGAGGTCGTACACGATGCTCCACTTTGTATGTGTTCCCTGGGCCACTTCGTCTAAAATAGAAAAAGCATAATCGTGCAGGGGAATTTTTATTTCCTCCGCCTGTAGTTGCTGAACCTTAGTACATGCTTTTACAAAGCGCTCCAGGGAGTTGTTTGCCGGTAAGGTTTTTTTTTGCATGTATTCATTCGCAGTTTTAAGGCTTTCGTCGTAGCGGCTATTGGCAAGTACAGGAAAAGGCAACTGTTCCCCACGGTGCACCATCATTTTACCATCTATGAATTCAATGGATGCTACATCTCCACCGGCATCTGCCACCAGGTAATGTAAGGGTGTATCAAATTGCTGGATCCGGATCTGCTTATCGGATGATACTACTTCTGAAACTGTGCTATGATTGTCTAACTGGTATTGGATCCAGCGCAACACACCCAGTTCGGGCCTGTCGTCTGGCATTGGGTATTTTGTACCATCCAGCCACATGAGTTCCACCACCAACCCTTTTTCATTCATACCACCTGTAGGGAATTCTTTACCATATTGGTTGAAAGTAATGCTTCCATATTTGGAGGTCCATTGGAATTTTGTGTTGCCAGTGGTTTGTTTCAGCAATCCCCGCTGGTTGGTATGGATGATGCCTGCACCGGTTACCCAGTCGTAATTCCTGCCGAAAATGACCTGGCCATTCTTCTTCAGGCAAAAAGTAGTGCATGCATGGCTGCTGCCATAAGTGAACAGTAATAGCAGTGTGAATATTATTTTGTTCATGGCTTTTTTTTAAACCTAATTCAAACTGGGGTTTTAATCCAGCCTTTTTTTATAAGCGGTATCCATGAAAGAAGGTTCTCCCCTGGGGAAGATAATAAGAGCTCCGCTGGAGCGTTAAAAGGTTTCAAAAACATTTGAAGCAATAATCAATTTACTTCTACATTTGTGTTCTCAAGGGCTGCGATGCCCTGGGATTACAGAAAAATATATTTCGTGTCAAAACATGTCAACAAGGTTTCCGCTGCCGGGTTGCTGATAGCACTGGGCATTATTTACGGAGACATCGGTACCTCACCCCTCTATGTTTTTAACTCCATCATTAAGGGAAGGGAAATCTCAAGGGAGCTGATACTTGGTACCCTTTCGCTCATCATCTGGACGCTTACTATTCAAACCACCATTAAGTACGTGGTGCTGGTATTAAGAGCAGATAATAAAGGAGAGGGCGGCATTTTTTCATTATTTGCCCTGGTGAGGCGAAGAAAAAAATGGCTGGTTATACCTGCCATGATTGGCGGCGCAGCATTACTTGCCGATGGGATTATTACACCTCCTATTTCCATCACTTCTGCTATTGAAGGATTAAAGGAACTGGAAAGTTTCAGGGATATGCCCACTATTTCGGTAGTGTACATTGTGCTGGGGATCATTACTTTATTTTTCTTCTCACAGCAATTTGGTACTTCTAATATTGGTAAACTATTTGGTCCTTTTATGACCACCTGGTTCCTTATGCTGGGGCTTTTAGGTGCCCTTCATATAACGGATGATATTTCCATTTTAGGTGCAGTAAACCCTTATTACGCCCTGCACTTTTTGTTTAATTACCCTGAGGGTTTCTGGCTGCTGGGTGCTGTGTTTCTTTGTACCACGGGTGCAGAAGCTTTGTATAGCGACCTGGGACATTGCGGCCGGGAAAATATCCGCATATCATGGGTATTTGTAAAAGCATGCCTGGTTTTACAATATTTTGGCCAGGGCGCCAGTTTGCTTAAAAATCATACAGGGCAGCTGCTGGATGATGCTACCATCAAGGCGAATGGCATCAATGCATTTTACGACCTCATGCCCCAGTGGTTTATTGTACCGGGTGTGATTATAGCTACTTCGGCAGCTATCATAGCCAGTCAGGCCATGGTGACCGGTTCTTTTACCCTGATCAGTGAAGCAATCCGCCTGAACTTATGGCCCAAGATGAAGATAAAATTTCCAAGCGAAGCAAAAGGACAGTTATTTATACCGGGTATTAACCTGCTGCTGTTTTTAGGTTGTGTAGGCGTGGTATTGTATTTCAGGGAATCGAGCAGGATGGAGGCAGCTTATGGTTTAGCCATCATTACCACTATGATAATGACTACCATTTTATTTGCCAACTACATGGTATTGCATAGGGTGCCGCCGGCGCTCATCTGGTTTTTCCTGGCCTTTTACCTTGTGGGAGAAATAGGATTTTTGGTGGCATTGATGGATAAGTTTGTACACGGCGGTTATATTACTTTAATGATCGGCGGCTTATTGTTTGGCGTGATGTACGTGTGGCACAGGGCAAGAAAAATTAAAAACCGTTACGTGGAATTTGTGCGGGTAGATGAATATGTACCCAAGCTTGAGGAGCTCAGCAATGATTCTTCTGTTCCAAAATTTGCAACGCATCTTGTATATCTCACCAGTGCCAATAATCCTAAGGAAATTGAGCACAAGATCATGTACAGTATCCTGAGCAGCAAACCCAAGCGGGCAGATATTTATTGGTTTGTGCACGTGGATACATTGGATGATCCATACACCTGCGAGTACACAGTGGAGCACATTATTCCAAATGACATCATCAGGGTGGAATTCAGACTGGGCTTTAGAATGGCGCCAAGGCTGAACCTGATGTTTAAAAAAGTAGTGGAAGATCTTGTTTCCAACCGGGAAGTAAACATCCTGAGCCGTTACGAAAGCCAGCAGAAAAATAATATGGTGGGCGATTTTCAATTTGTGGTGATGGAAAAATTCCTGAGCCTCGATAACGAGTTGCCGTTTTTTGAGGAACTGGTGATGAAAGTATATTTCTACCTCAAAGCATTAAGTGTAAGTGAAGAAAGAAGCTTCGGGCTTGAACAAAGTAATGTGCTGGTAGAAAAATTCCCACTGGTGGTGGCACCTGTAAGCAAACTCAAGCTTCAGCGTATTTACGAAAATGATGATGAATGATGAGGAATGTTGATGTACATACGCTCAAAAACATGATCGCTGAAAAAGAAGATTTTGTATTGCTGGATGTAAGGGAGCAATTTGAGCGGGAGCTATTTAATATTGGCGGTGAACACGTGCCGCTTTCAGGCATAATGGAATATGCCCAGCAGATTCCCACCAATAAAAAAGTGATCCTTTATTGCGAAAAAGGAATCAGGAGCGGCATTGCTATCCAACGTTTGCAGCAAAAATACCCGCAACTTCAACTGTACAACCTGGGCGGCGGTATGCAGGCATGGAAAAAAGAATGGAGTAGCTGATAGCATCGGTTTTCCCTGTTATTTTTAGTGTATGCTTTAAAAAAATTATATTCATAGCCTTGAACCCAACATGGCTATATATCATTGCCGGTTATGTGGCGCTCGCCATTATCGTGTACCTGGTGCAGGAATATTTTATTTTTAAACCGGAAAAACTACACAAAGACTTTAAGTATAAGTATGATATTCCCTTCGAAGAATTATTTTTCGACGTAGCGCCGGGTGTGCGTATCAATGGTCTTTATTTTTTTCATGAAAAGCCGCTGGGCCTTGTGTTGTATTTCCACGGCAACAGCAGGAGCATTAAGGGCTGGGCAAAATATGCAAAGGATTTTTATAGGTTCAGGTACGATGTAGTGCTGGTAGATTACCGGGGCTTTGGTAAAAGCACGGGCAAAAGAAGCGAGCAGGAAATGCTCAACGATATGCAGTTTGTATATTCTACGCTGGCCAGGCAATTTACCGAGCAACATCTCATTGTGTATGGGCGCAGCCTTGGTAGTGGTTTTGCTACCAAAGTGGCCAGTGATAATGATCCACGTTATTTAATACTCGATGCGCCTTACCTCAGTTTCACCAAAGTGATTGAACGTTTTTTGCCGATACTGCCTGTTCGGTTTTTATTGCGCTACCACCTCAGAACGGACCGCTGGATTAAAAAAGTGCAATGCCACACTTACATCCTCCATGGAACCAGGGACTGGCTGATACCCATCAGCAACAGTGAAAAACTCCAGGCATTAAATCCAAAAATGATCACCCTTATCCGCATCCATGGCGGAGGGCACAACAATCTTCCCAGCTTTGACGAATACCATAATTTTATCAGGGATATTTTGAAGGACTGATATCAGAGCTTGTATAATTTGTCTGCTTTAAAATACTCCACCGGTGCCAGGTCGGCCAGTATTACACCTGCATTTCTCTTTTGCACTTCTTCCTCTATTAACTCCATTGCTTTTTTTGCATTGGCCTCATCCAGGTGGCTAAAGGGTTCGTCGAGTATTAAAAAATCGAAGGGTTGCTGTAAACTGCGGATGATGGCGATACGTTGCCTTTCGCCATAACTGCATACGCCCGCCTGCTGCAGCAGCTTGGAGCCTATGCCAAGGCGATCGGCCATTTCATTGCTCTTATCTGCTTCAAAGGGTTGTAATGCTCTTTTGATACGAATATTTTCTGCAGCACTGTGTTCTGTAAACAAACGCAGGTCCTGGAACACAATACTCACCTGCCTGCTGCGGTAATCTGCCCATTGGGTAGCATCCCAACCTGCCACATTAGTGCCATTAAAAATGATGTTTCCCTCATAATCTTTTCGCAAGCCGTATAAAAAATGAACAAAAGAAGTTTTGCCGCTTCCGCTGGGCGCTACCAGCTGCACTTTTTCGCCCTTTAAAAAATTGATATCCTTGTTCCATATTTCCGACTGGGCGATTTTATCCGCTTCAAGAAATACCGGTGCCAGTTGATGAATTTGTAATTGCATAGAAAGAAAAAAGCCGTCATGATAAAAATGACGGCTTCACAATTTATTGAAAAAATTTATTGACCTGCAGGTTTTACTGAGTCAACTAATACAGGTATATCTCCTGTATCAAGTGAAACTGTTCCAGTTTGGCGCTGTGCTTTTTGCTTTTTATAAAGCACTGCCAATTCATCAATGTATTTATTGAGCTGTTTCAAACTGTTGCTGCTCTTATCCATTAAATGAATTTCTGCATGTTGCTCAAGGCCGCCATTTTTAAAACTGCCCCCGGTTAAAGTTGCGTAGTCCCAGAATTTTTGAGAAGCCTTCAATATTTCCGTTTCAATGCTGTCTTTACCGGCTTCTGTTTGCATAGCACTCATGATGTATTGCAGGTTTATATAACCAGCAATTGGTCCGTTGCCTAATTTATCTAAAAATGCTGGCTTGCTGCCTTTGCCAGTGATAAATGCATCGTTATCGGCTTTGTTATTTCCAATTACAAAATACTTGTCGTTTCTGGCGTAATTAATATCGCCTAAACTGCTATCGCTCTTTCCCATTTTTTCTCCTGCAGCCACCAGTTTATCAAACGAAGCTTTTTCGCCAATGCTTGCTGCAAAAAGTACAGAAGGTTTTGGTTTACCCAATGTATCTGTTTTAAAATCAGAAAGACTTAATAAAATATCACCCTTGTTGGCTCTTACAAAATCATCCAGGTTGAAGCCCAGCATCATAGATGCCATGCTGATAAAACCATCTAAACCTGCTACACGCATAAATTCTTTAATGCCTTCGGGTTTAAAATTCATGGCAAAAAATATGGCTACTTCTTTTGATGGCAGCCTGCCCGTCATATCGCTGCTAAGCCCGCTGCCGCTGTATTTTTTATATACCTCAGTCATTTCCTTGCCTGCATATGATTTCATTTTTACATCAATCTTCCCGTTTTCAAAAGTTCCTGCCGCTGCAAACCTTGCGCCTTCGTACAGTTTGCTCATGTTCATCATCGGCATGGTAGCCGCATTCGGGATGTTTTTGTAAACGGCTTCCAGGTTCATCCAGAAATGCACATCCGCTTTTTCGTTCACCAGTTGACTGAAACGTTCTTCTTTTGCAAGGCTGTTTTCTTCCGTCATCTTATAAACCGCTGCTGCTGCATCTACGGTGTTTCTCGTGCTCACTACCGGTGCTGGAGGCGTATAACTTGTGTCGAATGGATTTTTGTCGGCCAGTTCATCAAGCTGGTTCATTTCCGGAATATCAGCAACCATTACAAAGTGATCTTTATTCCAGCTAACGGTTACTTTTTCGCTGGTTAAAAAATCAACTCCATCTTTTTGTGCTGTTGTGGCATTTTTAAGAGCAGCCTTATTATAGGTTTTAAATTTTGCTGCATCTTTTACCGTACCCTGTATGCAGGCGTATCCACCAGCACTATCCTGCATGATAAACATTACCATGTCTTTTTTAATATCAATACCAGTATTCTCGGGGTTGTCCATCGCTGTTTTGGCAAAGGCATCGAGGGAGCTATCTGCATACACTTCTTTAAAAGCGTTATTGGCTTTCACTTCATCCCATGATAATTTGGAGTTGAGTGACTCGCCATCGAGTACCAGCGCCATCATGGCGTCTTTTGGAATATACCGGCCTTCGGTATTTGTTTTTTTGCTGCAGGCGCTAAACAATACCATCGCAGCGAGGGCAGTGAGGAGGTTTGGCAATAATCTCATTTTCATTGTTGTTGATTTTTATTTGTTTTAAGGGCTATACTGCTCGTTGGCAGCGGGTTTATATTTGTTGTTAATACAAAAATCTATTTTTTGTAACCGTTACCAATTATTATTTTTTGAAGAATGAAATTAACGATGTAAACGGTATGGTTTCCTGTTTCCCGGTGGCCAGTTCCTTTACAACGGCAGCTTTTTGATTGATTTCATTGGCGCCGATGATCAGTACAAAGGGTATGAACTTTTTTTCGGCGTATTTAAATTGTTTGTCCATTTTGGCCGGCTCATGGTAGAGCTCCGCTGCGATGCCTGCGCCTCTTAACTCCTGCAATATTTCAAAGGCTTTGGCAGATTCATCATCGCCCATATTAAACAATAAGGCCTTGCTGCCGGTGAGCAGGTCTTTCGGAAACAGGTCCAGCTCTTCAAGCACATCATAAATTCTATCGATACCAAAACTAATTCCAACACCCGGTATATTGGGTACACCAAAAAGACCCGTGAGATCGTCGTACCGCCCGCCACCACCAATGCTGCCCATCTTCACCGTGGCGGGTGCCTTTACTTCAAAGATGGTTCCGGTGTAATAGTTAAGTCCACGGGCAAGGGTAAAGTCAACCTGGATATTGCAGTTAGTTGTTCTTTCCAAAACATAGTTCAGTTCTTCCAAACCATTTAATGCAAGTTCATTGCCGGTAAATAATTGCCTGGCTGCATTAATTTTTTCATTGTTGCTGCCAGCGATATTTAAATACTGTTCAATGGTTTCTACCTGGCTTGTGGTAATGCCTCTCTGCAGCAATTCCTCTTTTACTTTTTCTAATCCTATTTTATCCAGTTTGTCAATAGCGATTGTGATGTCGGTCATTTTTTCGGAACCGCCACACAATTCTGCAAGGCCAGCCAGCACTTTACGGTTATTGATCTGCAGCGAATAATGTTGCAGCCCCATGTTTACAAAACTCTGGTGGTAGATATTACATAGTTCCACTTCGTTGAGTAACGACCTGCTTCCCACCACGTCTGCATCGCATTGTGTAAACTCCCGGTAGCGCCCTTTCTGTGGCCTGTCGGCCCGCCATACAGGCTGCACCTGGTAACGTTTGTAGGGGAATACCAGCTGCCCATGATTCATGGCTACGTATCGTGCAAAGGGAATGGTGAGATCGTACTTGAGTGCACGTTCGGTAAGCTCGGCAGTGTTTTTACCCTCCATCAGTTTTGTAAAACCTGCTTTGGCTTTCTCTTCATTTTTAGGATCGTTTAACCCATTGTTTAAAATTTTAAAGATGAGTTTATCGCCTTCTTCGCCATATTTACCCATCAGGGTATCCAGGTTTTCCATAGCCGGGGTTTCCAGCGGTTGAAAGCCGTAGAGTTCAAATACAGACCTGATATTGTTTAAAATAAAATTCCGCTTGCGGATTGTTTCTGCAGAAAAATCCCTGGTGCCTTGCGGAATGCCCGGTTTAGCCATCGCTATTATTGTGTTTGTAGTTGTGTTGCAAAATGATTTTTAATGATCGCATCGCAGGTGCGGTCAATAAGTTCATACACTTCGTCGTAGCCATCTTCATTTCCATACCACGGATCAGGAACGTCTTTGTTGCTGCCGGGATGCAGTTCATTTAAAAAATAATCTACTTTAAAATGATCGAAGCGGCTGCCTGCAATTCTGCGCACATCCAGCATTACATCGTGGGCCATTACATATATTTTGTCGAACTCCTCTATATCATCTGCCACAAATTGTCGTGCTACCTGCGCTCCTATATCCAGACCGTGTTTTTTAGCCACTTTCTGGCTAAGCTTGTGAGGTGATTCTCCGCAATGGAACCCATTGGTGCCGGCGCTGTCAATTTTCCAGCGTAAACCTGCATCGGCTGCTTTTTTCTGCAGTATTCCTTCTGCCAGCGGGCTCCTGCAAATATTGCCGAGGCATACCATCAAAATTTTCATTGTCTTGTTCTCAATTGGTAAGCCGCAAAGATAAGGCTTAGCCAATAGCTGGGGGTATTAGGCTACCGATGGACTGGGGAAGTTATGGATTATCCGGGTGGCCTGCATCTTTTAAGTAAACCAGTTCTTCCACATCTAAAAATTACCAAAATGAAAAGCGATCAAATTTTAAAGGCCGACCTGCTCGACCTGGTTTTCGACAACCGCAATAAAAACTATGGCGCTTATGAACTGCGCAAAAATTACCGCAAGCGATTATGGAAAGCAATATTTGTAGGATTTGTGTTTGCAGCAGGTTTTTCATCCCTCATTTTAATGGCTAAAAAAGAAAAAAAGCTGGTTGCGCCCGACACCATTCTGGTAAACATTTTTGATGAAGCGATACCCGCTCCCAAAGACCCGCCAAAAGAAAAAATAGTGAAGCCCCCTGTGCCCAAAGCGCCTGTAGCACCTGCTAAACAGGTAGCCCAGCAGCAGTTTACGAGTGATATAGCCATTGTAGATGATGCTTCCAGGGTAACGAAGCTGCCCACTAACCTGGATGACCTTGCCATTGGCAGTTCCACCAGAACCGGTGAGCCTGGCGCCGGGAGAGTAGAAGTGCCCGACCCGGTGGTGATTGACGGAAACGGCGACGTTAAACCAGTTGCAGCCGTTGACAAAGAAACGCCCCGGTTGACTGCAGACGTAATGCCAGCCTTCCCCGGGGGAACGGAAGCACTCAGAAATTTCATGGCAAGAAATCTCCACAGCCCCGAAGACCTGGAAGAAGGACAGGTAATAACCGTGAGAGTGAAATTTATTGTAGGCTATGATGGCAGGCTGAAGGGGTTTGAGATACTGGAAGACGGTGGTGCCGCTTTTAATAAGGAAGTGATCCGTGTTTTGAAAAAAATGCCAGAATGGATACCCGGCAGATCCAATGGAGAAAACGTGAGCGTGTTTTTTACAATCCCCGTAAAGTTTACGCCTGCATTTTAGCCTTATAAAATTAGTTGTAAATTGCTCCTCCCAAAAGGAGCAATTATGGCATTAGAAGAATTTGAAAAAGACGAACAAACCGAGCGCAACAAGGGTTATGTGCGCATGAAGAGTATCATGGATTATGGTATGGGTGTATTGTGGGTGGCCATGGGCATATTTATCACTTTCGTGAGCAAATTCGACCAGGGAGCACTTGCAGAAAGACTAAACGATCCCATGTTTAAAGTGCTGGGTGTGATCTTTATTATATATGGATTGTTCAGGATTTACAGGGGATACAAAAAAAATTATTTCAGGGAGCGATAATGGAAAGAACACTCAGGCAAGGACTTGTATATATAGCAGTACTGGTGCTGTTGCTGGCGGGTTGTAAGCCACAAAAGGATAAACAACCTCCTGCGGATTCACATTTTTCGGGCACTATCAACGTTAGCGTGGATGAATCTTTTAAACCGGTAATTGAAGAGCAGATCGCTATGTACCATGCTAGTTATCCGGGTACGAAGATCATTGCCCACTATAAACCGGAGGCAGAATGCCTGAGAGACCTGTATAAGGATAGCAGCACCAGGACCATTATTATCACCAGGCCGATAACTGATAAAGAAGAACAGTACCTGATAGATTCTTTAGGATATATACCTGGTTCAAAAATATTGGCAACTGATGCTGTTGCTATCGTGGTTAATGCCGCCAGTACAGATACCTTGTTTACTTTAAAAAGGTTGCGTGACCAGCTTACCGGCAAAATCTACAGGGAGCAGAAGGTTGTATTTGATGGGCTGCAGGCTACCAGTACTGTTCGTTTTATAAATGATTCTGTACTACAGGGGGCAAAATTTGACACCGGTATTGTTAAAGCAGCCAAAACCAGTAAAGAGGTGCTGGACTATGTTGCATCCGATAAAAATGCCATTGGTTTTGTAGGTATTAGCTGGATCGGTAACCCGGAAGTAAAAGAGCAGGTAGACATGTTAAAAAAAGTAAAAATCGCCTGGGTTCAATGTGCTGCCTGCGATAGTACACCCTTTGTAAAGCCAATGCAGGCAAGCATTTTAACGAGACGATACCCCTTGGTACGTGGTTTGTATTATATCAACAAAGAAAATTACGATGGCCTGGGAACGGGTTTTGTAAACTTCATGCGCAACGAAAGAGGACAATTGATATTCAGAAGAGCATACCTGGGTCCCGTTATGGAACTGGGCATCAGGAACTTAAAAATTAACACAAAAATTCCCGAATCAAATTAGGAGGCTTTAACGGTTTCTTATAGATTTTTATAACATTGCAACAGTCAAACATCACAAAATAGAAAAAATGAAGAAACAAATTACAGTTGTAGCATTAATGTTTGCCTCCTTGCTTTTTGCCGGCTCCGGTTTTGCACAAAGTATAGATGATGGAAAGCAGTTTATGTATTATGAGCGTTTTAAGAGTGCGAAAGAAACTTTCCAGAAATTGTTGGCGGCTAATCCTAAAAATGAAGAGGCCGCTTATTACCTCGGCCAGGCAGAAATTGGTCTTGAAAATTTACCTGAAGCCAGAAAGGTTTATTCAACATATTTACAAGCCAACCCTAACAGCCCATTGGTGTTAGCCGGTATGGGTCATGTGGAATTGCTGGAAGGTAAAACTTCGGATGCGAAAAGCCGTTTTGAAACAGCTATCTCCTTATCTGGTGGTAAAAACATAGCTGTGTTAAACGCCGTGGGTTTTGCCAATGGTAATCCTGATAGTAAAAATGGCGACGCACAGTACGCTATTGATAAACTGAAACAAGCCACTACGATTAAAGGATTTAAAGATCCCGAAGTGTGGGCCAACCTTGGTGATGCCTATCGCAAATTTGCCGATGGTGGTAACGCTGTGCAGAGTTATGCTAAAGCATTACAGTTGAATCCTAACTATGCCCGTGCTATTTACAGAACAGGTCGTGTGTATCAAACCCAGGGTGTATCGCAGGAGCCTTTGTATATGAAATATTATATGGATGCACTTGCAAAAGATCCTAAATATGCACCGGTATATGCCACATTGTATAGTTACTATTATGAAACCAATGTAGGTAAGAGTGCTGAATACCTTGATAAGTGGTTGAGCTATTCTGATGATGATCCTAAAGCTTGTTATTACAGGGCATCAATGAAATATGCGCAGGGTTTGTTTACAGAAGCTATTGCTAAAGCAGACGAATGTGTTGCTGCGGGAGGCACTACACCATATCCAAACCTGTTTGGTTTAAAAGCTTATTCATTCGATCGATTGAGTGATGCCAGCTTTAAAGCAAAAGATTCAGTAAAAGGAAATGAATACTTAGCCAGTGCTAAAACAAACTTTGATGAGTACCTGAAGCGCCAGAACCCAGACAAGATCGGTGGTGGTGACTACGCACGTTATGGTTTGCTGATGCTGAAATTCCCGGGCAATGAAGCCAAGGCTGCAGAGCTCATCACAAAAGCTGTTGCTATGGATAGCGTGCCAGAAAACCAGGCTACCTATGTAAAGCAACTGGCAGCAGCCTATAGCAACCAGAGAAATTTTGCAGAAGCGGCTAACTGGTACAGCAAAGTGTTATTGTACAAAAAGAATTATAGCAACGTAGATATCTATAACGCAGGTTATGCATTCTACCAGGCGGATAAATATGATTCCACTATCAAGTACTTCACACTGTATACAGAAAAGTATCCAAAAGATATCTTCGGTTACTACATGCTGGGTAATGCAAGTGCGGTGATTGATTCAAACAGCACAGCTGGTTTGGCAGCACCTTACTATCAAAAAGTGGTGGAAATTGGTGAAGCAGACCTTACTGCAGCCAACGTAAAGCCAAGGCTGATCAATGCATACAAATACTTCATGGGTTATGAATATAACGTGAAGAAAAACAAAGATGCGGCCTTAGTATGGGCTGATAAAGCAATTGCTTTGGATCCTGCTGATGCGAGCCTTAAGTCCAACAGGGATTTTATCGCCAACAACGATCCTAATGCTCCTGCCAGGAGACCTGCCGCTAAACCTGCAGGTTCAGGGAAAAAATAATAACCAACAACATATCCAAATGCCCGGCACTCGTTTGCCGGGCTTTTTGTTTGGCTGAGTATTTATGGTTTTTTGGCCATATTAAAAAATAAATCCAATTGCCTGGTCATAATGTTTTTTATCATGGAATATTACATTCGCTGTCTTATTTTTGCAACCTCATTATAACCCAGGCAATATATTATGGAAATCTATCTTTTACAGGCGGGTAAAGCCGCAGATGCAGCTACCTACCTTCCTATCGCCCTCCAACTGATATTTGCCGTTTTACTTGTGGGAGCCATTATCGTGGGCTCCAATTTTTTAGGTCCAAAAAGAGTAACAAAAGATAAGCTGGTAAATTTTGAAAGTGGTATTGAACAAAAGGGTAATGCCCGTCAGCCTATTGCTATTAAATACTTCCTGGTGGCCATCCTGTTTGTATTGTTTGATGTGGAAGTAATTTTCTTTTATCCTTATGCAGTAAACTTCAGGGAACTGGGTTGGGATGGCTTTATGGCAGTAGCTTTGTTTGTGGGGCTGTTTCTCACCGGCTTTATTTATATCGTTAAAAAAGGTGCGTTGAAGTGGGAGGAGTAGATAATAAGCCAATTAGCCAATTAGCCAGTGATAATGTGATAATGTGATAATGTTGGCGGAGATTATTAAAAGTGAATTAAAAGATATTTAAGAGTACTCGGTTTAAAATTTGAGCGTTGGCCCTTGGCTGATTATCAAATTATCAAATCATCAAATTAAAAAAATGGCTCGTCCGGTACAGTTTAATAATACAGTAAAATTTGAGGGTATCCCAGAAGGATACATGGGTGAGGGATTCATGGCTACCAGCCTTGAAAAAGTGGTGGGGCTTGCCCGCAAAAATTCTATCTGGCCTTTACCATTTGCCACCAGTTGCTGCGGTATTGAATTTATGGCCACCATGGCCAGTCACTACGACCTGGCTCGTTTTGGTAGCGAAAGGGTAGGGTTTTCTCCCCGCCAATGCGACTTATTAATGGTGATGGGCACCATCGCAAAAAAAATGGGTCCCGTGGTAAGGCAGGTATATTTACAGATGGCAGAGCCCCGATGGGTAATGGCGGTGGGTGCATGTGCGAGCAGCGGTGGTATCTTTGATACTTATTCTGTATTGCAGGGCATCGACCAGGTAATACCGGTAGATGTGTATGTGCCAGGTTGCCCACCAAGGCCCGAAGGCATCCTGGATGGTTTTATGAAAATCCAGGAACTGGTGCACAACGAAAGTTTGAGAAGACGACACAGCGATCATTATAAACAATTGCTGGCGGGATACGGAATACAGTAAGCGCCCTTTCTCCCTCAGTGGGAATACAGGTGGATACTTTTAAACAAACAAACAAAGCCCCTTTTGGGGTTTGGCGTATGACCAACGAAACAATACAACAACAACTAACGGAGAAATTTGCTGATCAGCTCACAGATTGGCAGCAGCCCTATGGTATGCTCACTTTTACAGCGCCAAAAGAACTCAATCTTAAAGTACTCCGGTTTTTATACGACGAGGCAGGATTCCAGTTTTTAACTGACCTGCAGGCTGTGCATTATCCTGATAGCAAGGGTGCGGAGTTGGCGGTAGTGTATCACCTTCATAACCTGCGGCAGAATGTTCGCATCCGTTTTAAAGTATTTACAAGTATTGATAACCTGGATGTATATAGTGCTACCGCCATTTTTGCCGGGGCCAACTGGATGGAGAGAGAAACCTACGATTTTTACGGGATCAATTTTGTAGGACATCCTAATTTGATAAGGGTGCTGAATGTTGATGAGATGGATTATTTCCCGATGCGAAAAG
>CBFGLL010000017.1:0-18298 GCA_965649585.1 uncultured Chitinophagaceae bacterium
CCTTTTTCCAGCGCAGGCAACACCTGTTCTGTACTCGGGCGACTATGAGCATCGGTATTTTTCAAAATTTTCCAACTGTGCCCATCTGCAAGAAATGCGATGATGAACCAGATGAATAAAGCCAACGGAACAATGATGGTCATGATGAAATTGCGTATTTCATCTCCCAGGTGCATAAACACTGATACAATGTAATATGCTTTACCGAGGGTTAATATGCCAATTACAATTTTAGTGGCGATCACTGGTGTATAACCCCATTCGCCATGTTTGGCATATAACAGGTAACCCAGCGCCAACTCAATAATGGTAAGCACGGATAATATCCAAAACACTTTCCAGATTCTACCGGTTCCTCCGCCATGCTCGGGATGAAAAGTGATCTCTGAATTCTCTGAATGATGTACTGACATACTATATTTTTAAACTGTCTTTTTAATTTTTTAAACAAGGTAAAAGCAAAGGAACACAAACACCCACACAAGGTCTACAAAGTGCCAGTAAAGACCCGCTTTTTCAATCATTTCATAATGACCTCGCTGATCAAAATGGCCCAGCTTTGTTTTGATATACATAATGACATTGATCACCACACCACTAAACACGTGGAAACCATGGAAACCGGTAATACCAAAAAAGTAACCTCCAAATGCAACAGGGCCGGGGGTTCCCACCAATTCTCCATTATGCATCACCTGCGGGCCCCATGGATTTTTGCTAACCGTTGTACCCCAATGTTCAATCTGTCCATCTACCAATACCTTATGATCGCCCATGATAAGGTGCGTCCATTCCCAGGCCTGGCAAGCCAAAAAGGCCACACCACCCAGGATGGTTAAGATCATATATTTCTCTACCCCTTTTCTATTCATCTTGTGCCCTTCGTGCACCGCCAATACCATCGTTACCGAACTAAAGATGAGGATGAAGGTCATCAGGCTCACAAACGCAAGCGGCAGATTGGCATGCCCTGCAAAAGGAAAAGCATTAAATACATGGTTGGGGTCAGCCCAATGGTTTACGCTGAAACGAATGGTACCATAGCTGATAAGAAATGCTCCAAAAGTAAAAGCATCACTCATCAAAAAGTACCACATCATTACTTTACCATAACCGATATTAAAGGGACTTTTTCCGCCCGACCACCATTTTGTTCCCGATGGTATTGATGTTGTTGACATAAGAATATTTCTAAAATTCTAAATAACAATTTCTAAATGAAAAACTACCTGATCATTACTAAAAAAACCAGCAGGTACAACCACAGTACATCCACAAAGTGCCAGTACGTACCCATTACTTCAAATGGCACTGCGCTATATTGCCTTGTTTTATTTCTCCACGCTTTAATATTCATCACCATCATGGCTACTATGCCTCCCAGTACGTGCAGCGCATGTAACCCCACAATTACATACAAAAATGAATAAGCCACATTTTTGCGTAAGGTAAGTCCCTGGTCAACCAGTTCCTTAAAACCCCATGCCTGCGTGAGCACAAAAACAATACCCAGCAACAGGGTGATTAAAAATAATGACCTGTGTTGTTTTATATTCCTCGCCCTGAAAGCCCGAAGCGATAAGTACATGGTAATGCTGCTTGCAAGTATCACCACCGAACTTACCCAAAACATGCTCGGAATTTCAAAACTCGACCAGTTGGCCTGGTTACGTTTTACGATGTAAGCACTGGTAAGCCCGGCAAACATCATCATCATACTTCCGATGGCCACCCACAAGTTAAACTTGTAAGGATGTATTCTATTTTTTTGTTCTATTGCCACTGTACGCATTCCTCTTTAATTTTTAAAAACTAAAATTTTATTTTATCAGCCCAGAGGCTTAAAAACACAATCATCAGATAAAAATAGGAGCCAAACATCACCCTTCTTGCTGATGAAACATCCATTTTAATAAACAACCGGATACTCAATATTACCATCATAATATTACAGGCCAACACGATCCACATACTCACCACGCCTGTTATTTTGTAAGTGTACGGTAGCATACCAACTGGTATCATCATTACACTGTACATGATAGTTTGCAGGGCGGTAAACTTGGTAGGTCCTTTATCGCTTGGCAAAAGTTTAAAACCTGCCTTGCTATAATCATTGTGAGCCACCCAGGCAATTGCCCAAAAATGGGGAAACTGCCACAGGAACTGGATAGCAAACAATATCCAACCGCCCACCCAACTGTTTTCCATCCCCTCGCTAAAACCTGCCGTCCAGCCAATAAGGCAGGGCAAAGCTCCCGGGATAGCGCCTACCAGCACCGCTATGCTGTTTACTTTTTTTAAGGGTGTATAAATAAACCCGTACAACAGTAAACTAAACAAACTCAGCAATGCAGCTTCAAGGCTGAACAGGTACATGATGAAGCAACCCAATACACCGGAAAAAATAACAAAAATCCATCCCTCTGTTACACTCATCCTGCCACTGGCCACCGGCCTGCTGGCAGTACGCTTCATAATAGCATCGGTATCTTTTTCAAGAATCTGGTTAATGGCATTTGCCGATCCCGTTACCAATATTCCGCCTACAAAAAGTAAAAGAACTTGCAGGAGATCGAACTCAACATTGGGCGAAAGCAGGTAACAAATAACACTGCTAAACACCACCATAAAACTCAGCGTGAACTTAATTAACGCAAAATAGTCCTTCGCCTTGCTAGCCAACACAAATGAATTTGAGTTGGTTATTGTTTTGTTCTCCTCCATCCTTTTTAATTTGCTAATTAGCTGATATGCTAATGAGCTAATTATATATCAAACTCCATTTTTTATACTTGCTACTTTCTTCATTAGCAAATTATTGAATTAGCAGATTAGCTAATTAGTGTTTACTCTCATCATCCCCAATGGGTGTATCCTGGGTCACAAAGTCTTTTCCATCTTTACTGTAATCATATGCCCAACGATGTACTTCAGGAATTTCACCAGGCCAGTTACCATGTCCGGGACGGATTGGTGTAGTCCACTCCAACGTATTTGCTTTCCACGGATTTTTTTCTGTAACCTTTCTTCCTTTAAAAATGGAATAAAAGAAGTTGAATACAAATAACAACTGTACGGCAAAAACGATCATGGCCACCAGTGTGATAAATTCATTTAATCCACCAAACTGTTTAAATGATTCCCAGTTGCTGATATCGTAATAACGACGTGGTGCACCTGCAAGCCCCTGGTAGTGCATTGGCCAGAAAATAAGATAAGCTCCCACCAGCGTAATCCAGAAATGGATGTAAGCCATGGTATTGTTCATATACCTTCCGTACATTTTAGGGAACCAATGGTAAATGCCTGCAAACATGCCGAAGAAGGCAGAAACGCCCATTACGATATGGAAGTGAGCAATTACAAAATAAGTATCGTGCAGGTGAATATCGAGTGCTGAGTTACCAACGAAGATGCCGGTTAAACCACCACTGATAAACATACTTACAAAACCAATTGAAAACAGCATGCCTGGCGTAAAACGGATATTACCTCTCCATAGCGTAGTAAGCCAGTTAAACACTTTGATGGCAGAAGGCACCGCAATCAATAAAGTGAGTAGTACGAATACGGCACCCAGGAATGGATTGAGCCCGGTTACGAACATATGGTGTGCCCATACTAAGAATGCAAGAATACATATTGCGAACAGGGACCCCACCATCGCCATATAGCCAAAGATGGGTTTACGACTGTTGATGGCCATTACTTCTGATGCAATACCCATGGTTGGTAAAATGATAATGTACACTTCGGGGTGACCAAGGAACCAGAACAGGTGCTGGAACAGGATGGCACTACCGCCTTCGTTCGGTAAAATTTTACCCGCCACTACTATATCGCTCAGGAAGAAACTGGTGCCCAGGTTACGATCGAATAATAATAAAATAGCGCCGCTCAACAACACAGGGAAACTAAGTACACCCAACACCGCAGTAAAGAATAATGCCCAGATGGTTAATGGCATCCTCGTCATGCTCATACCCTTGGTACGCATATTAAGAATGGTCGTGATATAATTTAAGCCGCCCAGTAATGATGATACAATAAACAAAGCCATACTTACCAGCCACAGATCCATCCCTATTTTACTACCTTCCGAAGCTTCTCCCAATGCACTCAATGGTGGATAGATCGTCCAACCTCCGCTGGCCGGACCAGTTTGAACAAACAGTGAACTCATCATAATAACCGAAGCCGCAAAGAAGAACCAATAGCTCAACATATTCAACATAGGCGAAGCCATATCCCTTGCACCAATTTGCAATGGAATTAAGAAGTTGGCAAAAGTTCCGCTAAGGCCGGCAGTTAATACAAAGAACACCAGGATGGTTCCATGCATAGTAACGAGGGCATAGTAAAATTCAGGATGTAATTTTCCACCCTCAGCCCAGCGGCCCAGCAGGTCTTCCAAAAAAGGAAAGGTTTGATCGGGATAACCCAACTGCAAACGGAAGATCACCGAAAACAAACCACCGATGATTGCCCAGATGATACCTGTAATAAGGAATTGTTTAGCGATCATTTTATGATCCATACTAAACACATACTTACTTATGAAGGTTTCATGGTGATGGTGTTCATGATGTGCATCATGTGCTCCATGGATACCTGCATCATGTAAACTAGCTACGCTGCTCATAATTCTTTGTTTTTCTAAACCCTGTTAACTGTTCTTAATTTTTTATTTCTACCGAAGCGGTTTGAACTTTGGTAGTATCTGTTTTAATGGCAGGCCTGTTACCCGGCCATTTTTCTGGAAATAAAGTGTAGTATTCCGGTTTTTGTACGCTTAACCAACGCTTATACTCCAATTCAGATTCCACAATAATCACACCCCTCATACTAAAGTGACCTTTACCACACATCTGGTCGCAACTGATTTCGTATGTAAAGTTTGGATTACCGGTTCTTTTCTTCATCTCTTCGGTAGTGTACTGCGGTGTAAACCACATTGTAGTTGGAATACCCGGTACCGCATCCATTTTCATCCTGAAGTGAGCCAAACCAACGTTGTGGATCACATCCTGTGCATGTATTACCAGTTTAACCGGCTTACCAACTGGCAGGTGCATTTCAGTAGCCCTGATATCGTCCCAGCTTTTTGGATCTCCTTCAAAATCTACTCCCAGGCTGTTGCCCGCCGGCTTGTTATACAACTTAAAATCTTTTTTACCCAGTACGCTGTCTTTACCCGGGTAGCGGATCTCCCAACCAAACTGGTGACCGGTGATCTCTACCGTATGGTATCCCTGTGGGGGATCGCCGGTGATTTTGAACCAGAACTTCAAACCAAATACTACCAGCACTGTAAGTGCAATGGCCGGTATAATCGTCCAAATCATTTCAAGTTTGGTACTATGCGGAAAGAAAAATGCTTTGCGATCATCTTTTTCCTGGTATTTGTAAGCGAACCAAAACAATAAAATCTGCGTGATAATGAATACAACGCCGGTGATAGCAATTGTGATCATCAGCATCGAGTCAATCTCTTCACCTTCCACAGAAGCAGATCCTTGCGGAAATAAGGTTTTTCCATAGAAAAGCTCATTGCAATACCACACACCAATAAACCCGAGAACCATGAATGCGATCATCAGGAATGCATTGATGCGGTTGTTTTGCTTGCGTGATTTTTCTTCACCCTTCAATACGCTCACATACTCACTCGTCTTCGAAATCTGGAAGATGATCACAAAAACCATTACGGCGATGGCTACCAGAAAAAATTCCTTCATTTTCTTATTTTTTTCACCGTTACTTTCCGCAACGGGTATTCATTTATTATTTCTGTTTTATCAATTACTGCTTACCCAATTAAGTATGGTGTATGATACTTTCTTTTAAGTAAGGGTGATTTTTTGCGGTGAGCGGGTTAGTTGAAATATAACGACCCACACCCCACATAATAATTCCTACAAACAATGCTGCAATTCCGAATTCGAAGAACGACATTCCGCCATGTTCCCTCACGGTGCCTGGCATTACCATCTGGTAAAAATCTATCCAGTGACCAAAGATGATAAGGATGGCCATGAGGGCGATCGCCGTGTAATTTCTTTTAGGCGCTTTTTTCATCAACAATAACAAAGGCGCAAGGAAATTTAAAATGAGATTCAGGAAGAAAATGCCTTTGTAAGGACCAGGCTCTCTTGCCGTACCGATACGATCAATAAAATATCTCGTTTCTTCAGGCTGGTTACTGTACCAGATCAACATGTATTGAGAGAACCACAGGTACGCCCAGAACACAGAAAATGCAAACATAAATTTACCAAGGTCATGCAAGTGTTCCTCTGTTACATATTCCAGTTTTCCCTGGTTTTTCATCCATACTACGTACAGGGCAATTAAAGATAAGCCTGAAACAAAAGTACTGGCGAATGTGTACCAGCTGTACATGGTACTATACCAATGAGCATCGATGCTCATCAACCATAACCACGGCGTGGTAGATGCTACTGTAAGACCAAAAACAACGGTAAATAAAGAAGCCCAAACTGTGTTGTTCCAGATCCATCTTTTTGCTCCTTCGTAGTTCATGGGTTGTTTGTCAGACTCGAGGCTCATGGTACGCATTTTTTTACCAAGGAACCACCAAAGGCCGATGCTGATGGCAGAACAAATAAGGAAGAAAGCCGGGTTTAGAAAACCGCTTTTACCTTTTAATATTTTATCTGCTGCTACTGCATCCTTATCTAACCAATGATAAATATCTGTACGGTGACCAAACACCAGGCCAAGCAGAATAAGGAAAGTAATGATACCTAAAATAGGAACAACACTGGAGATCGCTTCGGGTATCCTCCTGAAGGCAACCTGCCATCCACCATGCGCCATTGTGGTAACGCAAAGGAAAAACATAGATGCATTCACTAACAGTAACCAATAAGTGCTGTTTTGCAGCAACACTGCCCAAAAGCGGGTGCCTGGCAAATAATCGCCATGACCGCCGTCGCCGTGCGATGGTGCTTCAAAAGGGTGATATGCAAAAATGCCATATACCAGCGCAAGAACTCCCACAATGATGAGGCCCATTGTCCATTTTTTGTATGATGCCGGTAATTCGAATCGTTGTTCCATTTAAAAAAAATTTGTTTGTTCGTGGGCAACTGTTGTACCCTTATATTTTCCCTTTTTTAAACCTGTTATTTTGCCGCTGCAACTGTACTATCTGCTGCCGGCGCTGCTGCTCCCGCACTATCTGCCGCTGGTTTGGCACCACCTTGTAATGTTCTCAAATACTTAATTACCTCCCAGCGCTGTTTGCGGCTTAGCTGCGAAGCATAACTACCCATATTGTTTTTGCCATAAGTTACCGAATGAAACATAGTACCATCGGCCATGCTTACATACATGGGTTGGGTTAAATCTACGATACCTCCCACTTTACCCGCTAATGGCCCATTGGCTTTTCCTTTGTCGCCATGGCACACTCCGCAATTGATATTATATAATCGCTGCGCTTCTTTCATTTCATCGGCCGTCATGGAAACGATAGGGTTCATTACAGAAGCACTTTGTTTGTACCCGTTTGAATCATTGGGCAAAGTGTACGGAAACTCATCTCCTCTTTTAATTGTTCCCGGAACAGTCTGCGCATTGAAATAAATAAAATTGCCACCCTTTTTATTCATGTCGCCGGTGAACTTCGTTGAATCCAGCAGGTCGTAAGCCTCGTAAGTGCGGCTGTAAGCCATATCGGGCATATACACACTACCGGGGTTGCGCTTGCTGCCACATCCGCTTGCAACAACTACAATTGCTGCGATCGCTAACAAGGAAAAATTTTGTAATGCTTTCATTCTTATGTTATCTGCCTGTTTTACTCCAGGCGGGTTAAACAATTATCTGTAATTAATATCCTTTTTCATCACGGTACAATACCTGCTCCTTATCGTACCTGCCGATCCACCATCCCGTTTCAGCCACCTGCACATTTACTTCTTTGGCACCTGCATCGCTTAAAAAACTCTGCACCGCTGCATCATCCGTTTTATCTGTACACTCAATTGCCATCACAAACAGATCGTCTGTAGCTCTTGGATGAAAATGATGCTTTTTTACAAATGGCGCCAGGTTGCACAGGTAGCAAAAAGTAAGCACCATCCCTACCGCAGAAAATAATACAGTAAGCTCAAAAGTGATGGGTATCCATGCCGGTAATGCAAAATGCGGCTTACCACCAATATTCAATGGCCAGTCTTTGGTAAAGATCCAGGTCATAAAACCCAATGCGGTAATGGTACCGGTAATTGCATAAATGAAACCTGCAGTATGTAAACTGGTTTCTCTTAAACCCATGGCATGATCTAAACCATGCACAGGGAATGGCGTGTACACATCATGGATCTTATACCCTTGCTTGCGTACATTTTTTACCGCAGGAAACAGCACAGCTTCGTCATCAAATGTGCCTACAACAAATTTTTTTACTCCTCCAGCCATTTTATAGCATTTAAATTTTCTAATTTTTCAAATAAGGTCATTTGTCATAAGTCTATTAGTTATTGACTAATGACCATTGACTTTTTTGACTTCTTAATGATGCGCATGTGCTACCTCTTCCTGGTAGAATTTCTCCGCATCGGCTTTTTCTATATCTGTCATCTTAGCCTTGTAATTTTCGCCACTCGTTTTTAAGATAGACTTGATCTCTGCCACGGCAATTACAGGGAAATATTTTGCAAATAAGAAGAAGCAGGTAAAGAACAAACCAAAGGTACCCAGGTAGAAACCGATCTCCCAGATACTTGGGCTATAATAAGTACTCCAGCTCGATGGTAAGAAATCACGGTACACAGAAGTAACGATGATCACAAAACGCTCATACCACATACCAATGTTTACGATGATACTCATGAAGAAGGTAACCCAGATATTCCTGCGGAGTTTACGGCTCCAGAATAACTGTGGACTTACCACGTTACAGAACATCATCAACCAGTAACTCCAGCCATACGGACTATTGATGTTTACACGGTTTTGGCTGAATGCCCACCACTCGTAAGGGTTTTGACCATACCATGCAATAAACAACTCTGTTAAGTATGCACAACCCACGATACTACCCGTTAACACAATTACCTTGTTCATGGCTTCAATGTGACCCATGGTAATATAATCCTGCAGGTTCATCACTTTACGCACCACGATCAACAGGGTTTGCACCATGGCAAAACCAGAGAAGATGGCACCCGCAACGAAATAAGGAGGGAAGATGGTGGTATGCCAGCCAGGTATTACCGAGGTGGCGAAGTCAAAAGATACGATGGTGTGTACAGAAAGTACAAGTGGTGTACTCAAACCAGCCAATACCAAAGAAAGACTTTCATGACGTTGCCAGTGTTTTGTACTACCGGTCCAGCCAAAGGCTGCGATACCATACATCATTTTGCGGAACTTGGTTTTGGCCCTGTCTCTTACAGTTGCAAAGTCGGGCAATAAACCAGAGTACCAGAATAATAATGAAACGGTGAAATAAGTTGAGATCGCAAATACGTCCCACAACAATGGTGAGTTAAAGTTCACCCACAAAGGACCTCTTGTATTTGGATAAGGAAGAACGAAGAATGCCATCCACACACGACCCATATGCCATATCGGGAACTGGCCCGCACACATTACCGCAAAAATCGTCATCGCTTCTGCCGCACGGTTCACACCCGTTCTCCATCCCTGGCGGAAAAGCAATAAGATCGCAGAGATCAATGTTCCGGCGTGACCAATACCTACCCACCACACGAAGTTGGTAATATCCCAACCCCAGCCAATGGTTTTGTTCAGGTTCCACTGACCGATACCATAAGTTACCTCACGGTAAACGCTGTATACCCCAAACAGGAGCAAAGCAACGCTCACCCAAAAGCCGATATACCAAAGCGTGGTAGGCTTGGCTTCAATAGGGCCAATGATATCCTCGGTTACCTGGTGATAATTTTTATCGCCATCAACCAATGGTTCCCTTTGTTGCGATTCGTACTTGAGTAATGACATATTCTTTTTAGCTTTTTTAGCCCTGCCTGCCGGTAAGCAGGCTTTAGCATATGCTTGATTTTATTTTGATCTTACCGATTAACAATCATTAATGAACAACTATTAATGCGCTGATGGTTCTGCTTTTTTTTCTGCCTGCGATGCAGTACCCATGTGCTCTTCTTCGTGCCCGATCGGCCTGTCGGTATTCCTGATCTTAGCCAGGTAACTTACATTAGGCAACACGTGCAATTGTTCCAGCACATAGAAATTGCGGGTATCATCTTTACGTGCCATGCTCACATCACTCTGCGGGTCGTTTACATTACCAAAGCTGATAGCATTGGTAGGACAAGCCTGCATACAAGCGGTTTTTACATTACGCACCAATGATGGATCCTGTGTTTTTTTAGCTTCCAGCTTGCTTTCCTGCAAACGCTGAACGCAGAAAGAACATTTTTCAATAACACCACGACCACGCACCGTTACATCAGGATTCAACACCATTCTTGTAAGGTCGTCGTTCATGTGCATCACCACTTCGTCCATATCTGTACCGATCAATGGTTTTTGGTTATCACCGAAGCTATCGCTTCCATTATAATCCAACCAGTTGAAACGACGCACTTTAAACGGACAGTTGTTTGCGCAATATCTTGTACCGATACAACGGTTATAAGTCATTTGGTTCAAACCTTCACTGCTGTGGTTGGTAGCTGCTACCGGGCACACGTTTTCGCATGGAGCGTTATCGCAGTGCTGGCAAAGCATGGGTTGAAACACCACGTCCGGGTTTTCCATATCGCCGGTAAAATAACGGTCGATACGTAACCAATGCATTTCGTGTGCACGCTGCACCTGTATTTTACCTACCACGCTCACATTATTCTCTGCCGTACAAGCTACCACGCAGGCGCTGCAACCGGTACAGGTATTCAGGTCAATGCTCATTCCCCATTTGATACCTGGTTTTTCAAAATCAGGATAAATGGTAGCATCTTTTACGAAATCGGTTTTGCCGTGCGGCATTAAAACAACTTCTCTTTCATGCGTTGCATGTGCCAGCACTTCTTTTGGATTGGCAGTATAACTGGCGAGGTTTGTTTCATAAATCACCGGCCTGTCTTCGGTAAAACCATGCACCTGTGTTTGTGCAAGAGGATATACATCGCCGGTTTTTTCAACTGTGGCAGCCGCACTGTAGATAAATGTAGTGCCATCGCTGCCAACTAACGGATAAGCATTTTTACCTGCCCCAGCAGCAGCACGACCTGTTCTGTCGAGTACAGCATCTTTGTTGGCACTGCTTCGGCCGTAACCCAATGCAATTGCCACTGTATTATCATTTAAACCCGGGATGATCAATGCAGGTAGTTCAACAGATCTACCATTCACCGTGATCTTCAACACAGGTTTTTCCGGCGTTACTTCATATTTGTCTGCCTGGCGCTGGTTGTGTAATACATCCAGGTCCAGCACAGCTTTTGCCATGCCCGGGCTTATCATTGCATAGTTGTCCCAGGTAACTTTTGAAATAGGATCTGGTACTTCCTGCAGCCATGGATTGTTTGCCTGGCTACCATTTCCCATCGATACTTTTTCATACAGCACCACTTCGTAATTACCTGCTTTTGCACCGGCAGTTTTTGCAGTGGCAGCAGTTAAAGCAGCAGCATTATAAGCACCGCCTGCAACAGGTTGCGCCGTAGCTACACCTTGAATTACGCCATCCTGCAGGGCCTTATCCCAATTGGCAGTGCTGCCCAGCTTGGTAGACCAAAAGGTTTTATAATAAGTTTCGTAATCTGTAGCATTGCCAGCCCATTTCAATAAAGAAGTCTGGAAAGGCCTTGTTTTGAAAAGCGGGTTAATAGTAGGCTGCATCAGGCTTACAAACCCTGCTTTTGGTTCTGCATCGCCCCAGCTCTCTAACCAGTGGTGAGAAGGCAATACATATTTACAATACTCCGTGGTTTCATCCATGGTACCGTTAAATGAAACAGTAACCGGAACTTTATTTAAACCGTCGATGAATTTTTTAGAATCGTTGTAGGAGTAAACAGGGTTAACGCCGTATACAAGTAAAGTGCCCACGGTGCCTGCATTCATATCATTTACCAACCGCACCATTTCTCCATCAATACCCTTGCGCACATTATAAGCAGCACCCCAGTTGATGGTGGTACCATTTGCACCAATAGCTTCGTTGATGGCATTTACGATCACCTGCACATTTACATCGTTACTGCCACTTACTACCAATGCTGCACCTTTGCTGGCATTTAATGCAGCGGCGGCTTTATCAATACCGGCCATCAGTTTTGCATCCAGGCCTGCAGCAGAACCTGCCCCGCCAAGTTTGGCGAGTAACGCTGAAGCTACAGCAGCGGTTTGTGAAGGTTTGTGCGTATAACGATCATCAGCATTACTACCCGTTAAACTCATCATACTTTCAAATTGAAAGTGACGGCTCAATGTTGGTTTGGTGCTGGTAACTTTTCTATTAGTTGCGTATTGTTTGCTGAATTCAACAGGGCTTAACCAGGTGCCTAAGAAATCGGCGCCAAGGCTTACAATTGTTTTTGCTTTGCTGAAATCATAAGAAGGAATACCTCTTTTGCCATAACTCTGCTCATTGGCCATCAGCATGCCACTATAGCTCACCGCATCGTATTGTACGTGGCGACTGCCGGGGTATTTTGCCAAGAACTCGTTGATGATCTGTAAAGTACTTGGAGAGTTGATAGTAGAGGTTAATAAAACAATGGTTTTACCTGCCTGGGCAGCCACTGCCGCGGCCACCATTTTATCAAAAGCATCAAAGCTGGGAACTTCTTTAAAATCTGCACCAGACTTTTGTAATGGGTGGCGCAACCTGGTAGGATCATACAGATCAAGCACGGAAGCCTGGGCCTGGGCATTTGTACCGCCTTTGGTAATAGGGCATAGTTCGTTCCCCTCAATTTTGATGGGGCGACCATCTCTTTGTTTTACCACAACTGCAATGGCATCTCCACCATTTACGTAGGTAGATGCATAATAGTTGGCAACACCCGGTGTTACATCATCGGGCCTGTTAAGGTACGGTACCGATTGTTTAACCGGTGTATTACAACTCGCAGCCAAAGCAGCGGCAGCGGTGCTAAATCCTAAATATTTTAAGAAGTCTCTTCTTGGTGTAGCTGCATCCAGCACTCCTTTTCCGTCTAACTCAGCCAAAGGAAGCAACTCTTCCTGAAATTCGTTTTGAGTAGCTTTCTGATGATTATCAGACTGAGTGAGTTCTCCGAAACTTTGCCAGTACTTTCTATTCATAATTTGATAATTCGATAATTTGATAATCAGCCAACTGCTGTAAAAGTTTCACTTATCATTGGCTAATTAGCTAATGGCTTTTTGGCTAATTAATAGTGACATTTCTGGCACTCTGTACCACCTATATGTTCTACCGTAACGCTATCCATTTTTCCAGCCTTCATATCCTTATGGAATTTTTCATAGATGCTGTAAAACTTATTACCGGTGCTGTCTGCATTAAAGTCCACTTTGGTTTCACGGTGGCAATTGATACACCAGCCCATACTCAGGTCGCTGAATTGTTTTACTTCCGGCATTGCCTGGATATCTCCATGGCAGGTTTGACATTGTTGCTTACCAACTTTTACGTGCTGGCTGTGGTTGAAGTAAACGTGGTCAGGCAGGTTGTGGATCTTAACCCATGGAATTGGAGTAGCACCATCCGGAATACCATCTCCATTGTTATCTGGGTTGTAACCCCCTTTTCCATCTGCGCCGCCGGTGGGGTTCCAGCCCGCATATTTATATAACTTTTGAATTTCTTCTGTACCGTTCACTTCTGTTCCATCTTCACGGAACAATTTGTCGCCCGCATATTCTTTCACCGCTTTATGGCAGTTCATACAAACATTTACAGATGGAATACCTGCATGTTTGCTATCCTGTGCGCTGCCATGGCAGTACAAACAACTGATCTGGTTTACGCCTGCATGCACTTCATGAGAATAGAAAATAGGTTGAACAGGCTGGTAATCCTGGTGACGACCCAGGCCTATTGCGCCATTGATGGTCCAGTAACCCCCGATAGCAAAAAGCACGAGGATGGCCGTCATTATATATGTTTTGTTGCGGTAAAAAGGAACAGGTTCACCACGATCAATACCTTCTTTTTCGTCGCTCAGTTTGCGAAGGTTGCTGTTAACCTGCAACAACACAAATGCTATAAGTGCAAATACTAATGTGAGAATTCCGTACCAGAGCGTAGAATGATCAGAACCAGGAGTAACAGCCGGAGCACCAGTACCACCGGGGCCTGCAGGCGTTGCGCCGAAAGCATCTACATATGCAAAAATGGCGTCCACATCTTCCTTAGAAAGTGCGGGAAATGCCGTCATTTGGGTAGGGCCCCATTTTTTGAACAACTCTTTAGAATACGCATCGGTTGCGATCATTTTCTGCGGGTTGGCCATCCACTGGTAGATCCAGTCGCCCTCGGGCACCCTGTCTTTCCAGCCTTTTAATGCCGGACCTGTAAAGTCTTTGTCAACCTTGTGGCAGGAGGCGCAATTGGCTTTAAATAAAGCCTCTCCGTCGGCGGCCATCACAACATTATTCAATAAGGAGAGAGTAGTAACTAAAACTAAACTTATGGAAAGTTTGTTAATGATTTTTCTATAGCGACTCATATCAGTTGTATCGGGGCTAAATAATGGAAAAATATCCTTAGTCGGCTGCAAAAATAAGATACGAAACCCACAAACTATCAACATTTTTTAACTTTTTTTTGGCCTTGCCCACACTGGATTTCAGGGGATTGTGTCATTTTTTTTGCATATGTTATGAGGTAATTTTTTGATATCGTTTAACAGTTTCGTGACAATTATTTTGAGGTGGTTTTAAAAAGTTTTCCCTCAATTTTGCAGCATGTTTAAAAAATTGCAGGGCAAATGGAAGGTGAATACGGTGTCGCTGGTGCTCATATTGATCACTTTTGCCACCGGGGGTAGCCTTTGCGGATGGCTGGGAAAACAGGTGATGGAAATGACGGGCCTGGAGCGGGGTGTAATATGGTTCATATTATATATTATTATAGTTACCATCCTCTGGCCATTTTGTGTAATGCTCATCAGTATACCCCTTGGACAGTTCCGTTTCTTCAGGAATTATATTAAAAAGATGGTTGGCAGAATGAGTGGCCGCAAAAAAAACAAGTCCAAAACCAGGATCGCCATTTTTGCCAGCGGAGCAGGATCCAATGCAGAAAAGATCATTCAATATTTTAAAACGCACAAAACTGTTGAAGTAGCATTGCTGGTATGTAATAAACCCGGTGCTGGAGTGTTGTCCATCGCCTCAGCCAACGGTATTGAAAGTTTATTGATTGAAAAAGAGCGATTTTTTTATGGCGACAGTTACCTGCCGGAGCTAAAGCAAAAGAAAATTGATGTGCTGGTGCTGGCGGGCTTTCTCTGGAAAGTGCCTTCCGTTATTATAAAAGAATGGAGGGGTAAGATCATCAATATCCACCCCGCCCTGCTGCCATCTTATGGCGGCAAAGGCATGTATGGCAACAAAGTGCATGAAGCGGTAATTGCGGCAGGCGAAAAAGAAAGTGGTATCAGTATTCACGAAGTGGACGAGCTGTATGATAATGGTAATATCATCTTCCAGGCACGTTGTGATGTGGATGAAAACGAAACTCCTGAAAGCCTTGCAAAAAAGATACATGCTTTAGAGCATGCACATTTCCCGGTGGAGTTAGAAAGATATATTTTAAAATAGGAGGGAACATGGATAACAAGGGTATGATGGATCTACACTGATTCTATTATAGAAGGAACGCTGATCTTCATGATTGTTAAGATTAGTTAGGTTAGTCTATAATAAATTGATCGCTTTTGTGCCCATCGTGTCGTCGAACCTTGGTGGTTCAGTTTCACCCATGATGCGGAGCATTCCTTCTATCCGTTATTGTCCGTGCTATCAGTGCCATCCGTGTTCCACCTTTCCGTTGTGCCCCTTTGTGCCGTTGTGTCCCTACCTACGGTAGGCAGGTTACTGGTTCAAAATTCTTCCCTCCGTGTTTGCCTTTCCCTTTGTGCCTCTTTCTGTCTTGGCGTCTTCGTGGCCCAAAAATCCCCCACAAAAATCCGTTAAAAAGCATTCTTTGCTTTTTTCAATCGCACACAGTTGCCTAATATTGAATTTCTAAAAACCCGGTATTGCCTAAATTTCTACTTGTTTTTTTATTATTGTGTGCTGTGCAATTGTGTATGGGGCAGTTTACTGTAAGTGGTGTGGTGCTCGACAAAGGCAAGATCAACCTGGTGGAAGGTGCCCAGGTATTTAGTACCGGCGGGCAGCAGGCTGTTACCGATAGTTTAGGGAAATATAGCATTGCGGTGTTGCCCGCCGACTCCCTTTATTTTGTGTACAATAATAAACCCACGCAACGATTTGCCGTGAGCAAGATCGCCAACCCCTTCCAGTTTGATGTATCCATCCATGTGTTTGTAAACAGTAAGTACAGCATGCTCAAAGAAGTGGTTGTATATTCCAAAACATTTAAACAGGATTCCCTGGAAAACAGGCAGGCTTATGCCAAAGAATTTGATTACCAGAAACCCCGTTTTGAAACCAGCGTGGGCCCCGGCGGCACAGCCGGCGCAGACGTGAACGAACTCATCAACATCTTCCGCTTTAAAAGAAACAAAAGATTAAAAGCCTTCCAGGAAAGGCTGGAGGCACAGGAGCAGGAAAAATACGTGAGTTATCGTTTCAATAAATTATTCGTGAGCCGCATCACCGGTTTAAAATCTCCCGCACTCGATAGTTTTATGGTTTGGTATCGGCCCAATTACGCGTTCACCTCCGCTGCCAATGAAGTGGTTTTTAACCAATACATATTAAACGCCTATTACCAGTTTCAAAAAATTGGGATGGCTGTGCCGGGGAGAAAGGAAGAACAAGGGAAGTAGAAATGACGCAAGCGCCCGCAGTTTCATTAATCTTAAGTAACTTGAAACTTGCTGGGTTATTGAGCCCTACTTCAAAAGATTTACCGGCAGGTAATGGTTGCTCATCTTCAAAGAGTTTGCAAATTATAAAAAGTGGTATAATACAAATGGTAGTTCCTTCAGAAAAAATAACTGAAATTGCCGACCACCTGGATGCTGGATTTAAGTGCTTTATTCATCGGGAAACTTATGAGGTTGTTGCTTTTCCCGAAGATGACCTGTATTTGGATTTGGAAAACGATGCATGGAAGGAAGAAAGGAACAAAGTAAAAAAGAATAAAAAGAAATTTATTGAAATAGGCCAGATGATGCCTTCCGAAGCATTTAGAGTGATGGCTGCTTTTGTTGACGCTCTCCCTATTGATGCCATCAAGATCAGGCTACTGGTCGCCCTTGAAGGAAAAAAGCCATTTGCCAATTTCAAACATCAGGTCCACAACTCCGGTATTTACAGGGAGCAATGGTTCGCCTTCAAAAGAGAAAAACAAATTGACTGGATTCAAGAAGAATTAAGGTTTCACTTTGATTGAACTATTCAGCCGCGGATTTCATTTGCGGGCTTGCACAGACGGAGAAAAAACAAATTATGATGTATTGATACCAGGCAGCATCGAAGAAACATCATTCATTGGCTGTTGGCATCCATCTCCACCGACTACTACAGGCAGGGTACACTAACAATGATGCAGTGGGATTAAAATACAATATGGCCGGTGATAATCCCACAAATGAACGTGAGCTGTTAGCCATTGAGCATTTGCAATGCCAAATCCTACACTTGCATTATTTGGTGGTAGTGGCAGGAATGATGCTTAGAGGTGGGGTAGCGATGGGATGGAGGGTTCTACAAGGGTTCTGTAAGGGTTCTACAAGGGTTCTATAACTGCAGGGCAAGGGTACAAAAAATAAGACAACCTGGCGATTGCAGCAAAGGACTACTGAGGTCTTCTTCTCTAATTTAACCGGGGTATCTACGGTGTTTCTACGGTAGATAACGTAGAAACCTTAAAGGAAACAGGAAAAGGTGCTGCTAATGAGCCCTGGTTTACGACATAGGAGTTCAATTCAGTAGAAGTATTAGAGTAAGATTCGAAGTCATTGCAATATAGATTACGGCCTGTTAACCCAGGAAACAACAATAACAAAGGATGCTAAGTTGTGTCTCGTCCTGAAAAAGGTTGCCCCCCTCCCATTTCTGTCGCATCCAGCATCTTCTTTGTCGCTTTTACAACTGCAACCATTTTATTATTAGTAGTAGGTTTGTTGTATTCAATAAAGCGGTGGTT
>CBFGLL010000018.1:0-18039 GCA_965649585.1 uncultured Chitinophagaceae bacterium
TATCACCATTACGGCTTTGGCACTCAGCCCATGTTGCACAAACAAATAATGAAAACAGCCGATCATAATTCCATTGCTCCACATGAGGTACAGCGTTACAAACCCCAGTGTAAAACCACCGATGAAAGTCATAAATGCAACACGGATATTGTTGAGGGCAATTCGCACAAACATGCTGAATTTATTATCATCCTTGTACACCCCAAACGGATCGCCATTAGCAATATTATTTTCCGTCATGGCAACATATTGCGGCCCCAATACTTCCCTTATAAATTCCGGATCTGACGTGGAGCCCCAAACGCCGATAAAAATAAAGAGGCAGAAAGCAACGGTACTAAATAAAAATATGCGGTGATATTTTTTAAAGATCAGTGGAAGTTCGTATTTCCAGAAGTCGAATATCCTGCTGAGTTTTTCTTTTTTGTTGCGGTAGATGTCCTGGTAAATTTCTGCGGCTAGGCCATTGATCCAGCGGGTTACCTTGCTGCGGGGGTAATAAGTTTTTGCATAAGAGAGATCATCCACCAGGGTAGTAAAACGTTCTGCGGTTTCATCTGCACCAGCAGGTTTTTCCTGTTGATAGCGAGTCCACTTCTCCACGTTCTTCTTAATAAACATCGCTTCTCTCATGAATAGGAATCCGGCTTGTGTTTTTTCAATATATGAATATTCAATTTGCAGGATTTTTTCAATATAAAAAAATTTGCTTTTTAGCAGATTCAATTAAGGTAAATGTAAATTGCAATACATGTCGGCCATTCACATCAATACTGTTTTTAATATTGACCTGGAGTTTGAAACAGCGCCGTTTCACCGAAGACTCCTGGCATATATGATCGATTTCCTTTTGCTGATCATTTATATGTTCAGTATAAAATCGGTTCTGTACGATGGGATGGATATCAGTTTCCGTGATTACATCGGGCTCGATATGCTGGTGGTCACCATCCCCATGTTTTTGTACAGCCCTGTGTGCGAGATACTGATGAACGGGCAAACCATCGGCAAAAAACTTACCCGCATAAGAGTGATCAGCCTCGATGGAGGCAAACCCAGCATCGGCCAGTTCATCCTTCGTTGGATCACCAAATTTTTTGAATGGCCTTTTTTGTTCGGTTATATGATCGATAGTTCCAGTGCAGTTGTAGCATACATTTTCGTTACCGCATTGCTTGGTATTGGCGTATTGATTGTGATTTCTCTCACTTCAAAAAATCAACGACTGGGTGATCTCGCTGCAGGAACCGTAGTTGTTGACACCAGGAGCAATACAAGCGTGCACGACACCATTTTTATGGAAGTAAGCCAACCCAATTACCAGGTGGCTTACCCGCAAGTGATGAAGCTAAGCGACAATGATATCAATACCATCAAAACGGTACTAACACAGGCCGAAAAAACACGGCAGTTTGAAACGGTTTACCGGGTAGAGCATAAAATAAAAACGGTATTACAGATAGAAACCACCGCATATGGCACCGAGTTCTTAAATAAGCTGTTACAGGATTACAACTACCTCGCTACAAGGGAATAGTTTCACTAATTTCCCTTTGCATACATCAAAAGCAGCAGGAGGAGAAAAAGTATCAGCAACAGATCCACCACCACTACCAGTTTATTAAAATATTGCCAGGCTGCATAAAAACGATCCTGCTTGTTTTGTTGCACAGCGGAAATAAGGTAATCCCCGAAAGTGTATAGCTGCCAACTCATAAACCAATACAGCATACCCGTTAAGATGATCATAAGAATATTAATGAAGCCGGCGGTGGTTTTATAATAAGCCCACAATTCAGTGTTATCTGCCACTTTGAAAATCGTATAAAAACTTGCGACCGAAACAAACAAGGCGTATGCAAAGCCAATGTACGCAATGATACTGGCGAGTTTCCCGATATGAACCAGGAGCCCCGCCTCATCAGCACTGAGCTGGTCTTCCACCTGCAGTTTATCCTGTTGCATGTAATATATATTCTTGTATGCTGTACCAGATCACCTGGTACGAAACGGCGATAATGAGCAAACCCAATAGAAGCACCAGGCCCACACGCAAATATTTTATTGCCTTTACAAAGTCGGCTGATTGACCATCAACAAAATGTTTCAGTTTAATTGCAAACATCAGCAGGTAGCAATTAGCTGAAAAAAATAGCAACCATTCCAACGAAAGAATGAAGGCATGTAACAAGGTATCGGCATTTTGTATCTCCCGGAAAAGCAGGCGCAGGCTGAGCAGGGCAATAGTAATACCCATGATCGTGCCCGGCAAAGCCCAGTTAACTATTTTGCGAAACAATGTCCTGGTTGCTGCATTCAATACGATGCGATCCTGTAATAAATCCTGAACCATTTGATGAAATTATAAAAAATGGCCCGCTAATATTTAAAACAAGCGGGCCAGTCGATCTATTAAAAAACTTTGCTTTAGGAAAATGCTGCAGCCGCAATACCCACCAGTGCAGCGATTGCCACCAGGGCAAGATACAACACTACGATAATGCCACTGATGCGATACACGAGTTTTAAATTGTGTAGTCCCTGGTTGAAGCCCACCTGGTCGGTAGCGAGCAAAGCTTGTTTTGTTTTAACCGCAAAGCGATAAACAAATAAGGACAATGCAAAATAAACGCCCGCAATTACCAGGTATACAATACTGATCATGATACCAGCCCCTGCACCAGCTTCCGAAGGGAAGGCCGGGTTGCTCGTCATGTTTGCAAGGAATGAGCCTGCAAACAATGCAGCCAATACTATGATGGCGCAAATAACGAAGCCGACTATACCGAGGAATTTTGCCCATTTTACAGTTTCCATAAGGTGTTGATGTGCTTCTGCATCTACTACCAGTTCATCATTTAATACGTTTGAATTTGTTTCCATTTTTCAGTTGTTTTTGGTAATAACGAATATATTGTTTTTTAATCAGGCGCAAAAAAAGAGCGTTGAAAGTTTTCAACGCTCTTTTAGTTGCATAGTTAAGTTAGTATGCCCGTGCAAATAATACTCTTTGGGCGCTTGTGTTACCGGTAAGAATACATTTACCTTCTTCAATTTTATTGTTGAGCGGAATACAACGGATGGTGGCTTTTGTAAGTTCTTTTATCTTTTCCTCTGTTTCAGGAGTGCCGTCCCAGTGTGCTGATACAAACCCAGCTTTTTCATCCAATATCTTTACAAAATCATCCCAGTTATCAGCTTCTCTTATATTTTCATTTCTAAAAGCCAATGCCTTGTTGAAAATATTCTGTTGTATTTCTTCCAGCAGTTGTTGCACATAATTACTCAACCCGTCCATTGAAACAGATTGTTTTTCTTTGGTATCTCTCCTGGCTAATTCTACCACATTGTTCTCAAGGTCTCTCAATCCCATTGCAATTCTCACCGGCACGCCTTTAAGTTCATACTCAGCAAATTTCCAACCCGGTCTTGTATTATCGTTATTGTCTACTTTTACCCTGATACCAATCGACCTCAATTCTTTTACCAATCCATCAATTTTAGCATCTATTGCGGCTTTGCTATCTTCTCCCTTGTAGATTGGTACTATCACTACCTGGAATGGCGCAATTCGTGGAGGCATAATTAATCCATTATCGTCGCCATGTGCCATTATCAATGCACCGATGAGGCGGGTGCTCACGCCCCAACTGGTAGCCCACACAAATTCCTGCTTATTTTCTTTGTTGAGAAACTGAACGTTGAAAGCTTTGGCGAAATTCTGTCCTAAAAAGTGAGAAGTACCTGCCTGTAAAGCTTTACCATCCTGCATCAGGGCTTCGATACAATAGGTGTCTTCTGCGCCGGCAAATCTTTCGTTGGCAGACTTTACTCCCTTAATTACCGGCACGGCCATGTACTCTTCCACGAACTGGGCATACACATCCAGCATTTTCACCGTTTCTTCTATAGCCTCTTCTTTTGTTGCGTGGGCGGTATGGCCTTCCTGCCATAAAAATTCTGCTGTGCGTAAAAACAGGCGGGTGCGCATTTCCCAGCGAACTACGTTGGCCCATTGGTTTATGAGGATCGGCAGGTCCCGATAACTTTGTATCCAGTCTTTATATGTATTCCAGATGATGGCTTCACTGGTAGGTCTTACCACCAACTCCTCTTCCAGTTTAGCTTCAGGATCCACCATCAACTTTCCTTTTTTGGTGGGATCATTTTTTAACCGGTAATGCGTAACCACTGCGCATTCCTTTGCAAAACCTTCTGCATTTTTTTCTTCTGCCTCAAATAAACTCTTTGGAACAAATAAAGGGAAGTAGGCATTAACGTGGCCCGTTTCCTTAAACATTTTATCCAGTTGATCACGCATATTTTCCCAAAGTGCATAACCATATGGTTTTATCACCATGCATCCTTTTACAGCCGAATAGTCGGCAAGGCCTCCTTTTATCACCAGGTCGTTGTACCACTGGCTGTAATTTTCATCTTTCTTAGTTAGTTCTTTACTCATATTATTTCCTGTTGCTATAAGGGGCACAAAACTACTACTATTTGCCCCTTTACCAAACTATTTAAATAAAAGGGAAACCGCTGAAAACCATTACGATTACGAACCATTTCATTTAGGACATTGTTAACATCAAATTTTTAAACTTGCAGGTCTTATCGCTATATCAGCTTGCCCGGATCGGCAACTGTTTTAATAATTAACTTTACTATTATAAAACAAACGCCATGAATGTAAAAATTTTACTAATTGCCAGCGTAGCCATTTCATTGGCGAGTTGCAGCACTGTTTACCGCAGTGGTCAAACTCCCGATGATGTTTATTTTTCTCCCGTAAGAGTGGTGGATCAAAAAGACGAGGATGACGACAGGGACCAGGATTATATGTCGCAGGCAGAAGAAAGAGAAATAAGAATGGCCACCCGTGATCGCCGCTGGCGTGACTGGGATTACAACTGCAGTTGCAGCTATCATTATGATCCATACCGCTACGGGTATAATTATGGATACTATTATAATCCATATTACTATCCCTACCCTGTTTATTCGGGACCCATTTATCTTAACCCGATCAATGATGCACCACGCACTACGAACCTGGGTGGTTACAATCCAAAAACGTTGGTGGTATCTAATCCAAAAACAGGAGATACAAAATGGTCGTCGAATATTCCAAAAACATATAACACCAGCAACAACGCCAGCAAATCAAGCGGCAGCAAATCAAGCGGCAGTTCAGTACGACGGGTGTTGACCAGTCCAGGCAGTTCCTCCAACAACAGGAGTTATGAGCCATCGAGGTCATCGAATACCAACTCTTCTTCCGGCAGCAGCAACAGGAGTTCCGGAGCGCCGGTTTCACGTCCTCCCCGTAGAAATTAATTTTGATAACCGGCTCTTTTAGGGCCGGTTTTTAAAGCCGCTGACTGCCCTATTTTTTAAAGACTACTACCATGAAAAAAATTTTATTCTTCCTTTTAATATTTCCGACTGCCATTAGTTTTGGTCAAAGCCCCGAAGATGCTCTACGCTTAAGTTTTTATCCTCAAAACGGTACTGCCCGAAACCTGGCTACAGGTGCTGTAATGGGCTCGCTGGGAGGAGATATCACGGCCAGTTTTGTAAACCCGGCAGGCCTGGGATTTTATAAAACAAGAGAAGTGGCTATTACGCCCGGTTTGTTTCTTAACAAACAAAATACATTGTACCGAGACTCCAGCAATAGTTTCAAGAAAAACAGTTTTGGGCTGGGCCCCAGCGGTGTGATCATTGGCCAGGCCAACAAATACAATCCCTCCAACAGTAGTGCATTTGCTGTGGCTGTAACGCAAACAGCAAACTTCAACAATACTATTCGCTACCGTTCGCTCAATAATTTTAGTTCATTCGGCGAAATGTTTGCAGAAGAATTTGCGTACCACCCCGAACAGTATAGCATAGACGAAGTATTAAATACGATGTCGCCGATGCCTTATACTGCTGCGCTCGGATTATACACTTACCTTATTGACACTGTAACCATTAATGGAAATACAGTGGTGAGAGCTGCTCCCGAAAACATTTTGGATGCTGGCGGCGCCATTATGCAGGACATGTATAAAAAAACAACCGGTGGCATGTACGAACTGGCCCTGGCAGGCGCACGCAACGAGGGCGATAAATGGTATGTGGGTGGTACCCTCGGTATTCCTATTGTTGATTACCGGAGTGAGATGACTTACTCAGAGTTTGATACTTCCGCCAGTACCAGCAACGGTTTTAAATATTTTACTTATCGTAATAAGTTTAACAGCATGGGGGCCGGTGTAAATTTGAAACTGGGTGTGATCTATCGGCCTGAAGAATACATTCGTTTCGGACTGGCTGTTCACTCGCCGAGTTTTATTTTTATGAGAGATGAGAACTGGGCCTCACTCAGCACCGATCTCGATATGGGCATGGACTCAATTAATTCATTAACCTTCACCAATTACACTCCCGGAATAAGCAAATACATTCAGCAAACAGCTTGGCGGGCCATTGTGAGCGGTAGTTATGTATTTAGGGAGGTTGAAAATGTAAAACGCCAGAGAGGTTTTATTTCTGCGGATATTGAATATGTAAATCACAGGAGCAACCGTTTCAGAAGTGATAGCGAAGAGCCACAGGACTGGGAAAAGGAATATTATAAATCTCTCAACAACGTGAATAAGGATATTTATAAGGGTGCTTTTAATTTCAGGATCGGTGGTGAATTAAAATTCAACGTATTGATGGCCAGGCTTGGTTTTGCATCCTACGGTAATCCTTACAAAAAAATACAAAACATTAAGGCAAACCGGATGTTGCTGAGCGGAGGTTTGGGATACAGGCATAAGGGTATGTTCATTGATCTTACTTATGTTCACCAGATCCACAAAAATGCAGATTTCCCCTACCGCTTGCAGGACAGGCAGAACACATACGCAGCACTTAAACAAAACCTTGGAAATGTTGTTGCCACCGTTGGGTGGAAGTTTTAGCCCTGTTGATATTTTTTTAAAGCCGGTTGGTTACTTTCAAAAGTTCAACCGGCTTTTTTATTTATCTTGGGCAGCCCTTTTGTATGACCGCAACAAAGTTTCTCATCATTTTACTGATCTGCATTGGTGGGTGTCAATGTAGTGTTGCCCAACCAGGAGCACAAAATTTTTACCTGCTGGAAGACAGCAGTAAGTCTTTTACACCCGGTGCTGCCTGGCATCTTTTTAAGCAGCAAAAATTTACGGCTGCAAAAAGTTTTAATAATATCGGTTTTACTCCTTCTATATTCTGGGTAATATACCAACAGGAAACAGCACCAGGTAAAGATCATTTTGTATTTATTGGCGACCATCATATTAATACTATACAATCTTATTTCATCAGCTCCGATTCGCCGCGGCTGCAATTTGTAACCGGTGATCATTACCCGTTTGATCAACGCCCCCTCAATACAACAGGGTTTTATTTCCCCGTTGCGCAGCAAGGGTATTACCTATTTAAGATCGACAAGAGCAACGAGTCCTTACAAATATCATTAGGTACCAAATCGCTGGAAAACATTTTAAGAACGGAAAATAACCGCACACTCATACTTTCAATTTTAACCGGCATGATGCTGCTGATGGTATTGTTCGGCATCTTTCTTTTTATGATCAACCGCCAGCGTGTATATGTATTGTATGTGTTATACCTCGTTGTAGGCTGGCTATGGGTATTGGCAAATAGTGGTTTTGCATTTCAATATTTATGGCCAGAGTCAACCTGGTTTGCCAGCAGGTCCAGGCCATTATTTGCATTGGCTTTGGGAATAGCTACCCTACTGTTTATGGTGGAATATGTAAAAGCGCCCAGGAACCGAACCACAACCAGGATTGTTGCGGCTATCAGCATCCTGTACAGCATTCTTATACTCATCACATTTGTGGCAGGTGATCCGTCAAAAGCACGTGTATGGATGTACATGCTATACATTTTACCATTGCTCTCCTTTTTCTATGTCGCTTTTACAATGATCTTTTTATTCCGGCAAATAAAAAGAAAAAACAAGATGGCTCTCTTTTACCTGGCGGGAGCATCCATTTTAATTGTCACATCTCTAATGCAAAGTTTTTTGCAGTTGGGGCAGCTCACCAGGCTGGCAGAATTTTTTACCTATATCGGCATGGGACTGGGTTTTGTAACGGAGTCGATCGTTATCACTGCTGGCCTCGTGTATAATTTTAACAGGTACCAGAAGGACAGGGCAGATTTAATGGAGCGCATCAACCTGCAGCAACAGGAAAACACCAGGGCCTTGATGCAGGTGCAGGAGGAAGAACGCAGCAGGATTGCAGACCAATTGCACGATGTGGCAGGCTCCCTGCTATCGGCAGCAAGATTAAATCTTTCCCAATTGACGGCCTCGGGGAACATCACAGACGAAACAAGCCGGGAAAAATTAAAAAAATCTGAACTGGCGGTAAGTGAAGTGTCTGATACGGTGAGAACCCTCAGCCATGCGCTGAGCCCGGTGATGTTAAAAAATGTAGGCATTAAAACCGCCATCGAAAAAATTGCACAACTGTTCAGCAACCAAAAAGGACTACGCATTGAAACTTCTATCACCGGTTTCGACCGCTACGAGGAATCGCTGCAGCAACACTATAGTGCGGTACACGGCATCGTGTACGAGTTGTTGAATAATATTGCCAAACATTCTAATGCACAAAACGCATTGCTGCAGGTTACCCGGCACATGGAAGAAATAAATATTATTGTAGAAGATAATGGCACCGGGATTGCAGCAGATTTACACAACAGTATTTCTTCCCATGGTATCCAGGGAATAAAACATAAAGTAAAATACCTCAGGGGCGAAATGTCAATAGACAATAACCAACCGACAGGTATCATCATAACGATTGTATTACCTCTATGAATAAAAAAATAATTATAGCAGACGATCATCCATTTATGATAGATGGCCTCACGCAGGTGATAGGCCAGATGGAAATGGCCGAACTGGTGGCAGATGCCTCCAACGGGCTCGAACTGATCCAAAGACTTCAGCATCACGTAGCCGACCTGGTAATACTGGATTTAAATATGCCGGGCATGGATGGATTCGACTGCATAAAACAAATTAAAAAAGATGCCACTCCTCCAAAAATACTGGTGCTTACTAACTACAATCAACCAGAGATAATAGAGGAAGTAATAAAGCTGGGCGCTGATGGGTTTTTATTAAAAAACTCGAGTGCGCAGGAAGTAAGGGAGGCAATGGAAACCATCTTAAAAGGCGATAAGTATTTTCCTAAACAAAATGCCCCAGACCCTGTTGCCGAAAATTCATTTTTCTACGACGAGTTCTTGAAAAAATTTCAACTCACCAAAAGAGAGGTTGGTATTATGTTGCTCATCTGCCACGGCAAAAGCAGCAAACAAATTGCAGACGAACTGTTCCTGAGTGAACTCACAGTAAACACCCACCGACGCAATATCATGAAAAAACTGGACCTGAATAATGTGGCTGGGCTGATTCATTTTGCGAGGCAAAATTCATTGTTGTAATTCAAAATTACATTAAACCAAAGCATCTACCCATTCAATCGAACTATCCTTTTTAAACCAGGTCATTTGCCGCTTTGCGTATTGCCTGCTATGTTGTTTAATAAGTTCAATTGCTCTTTCAAGGCTATGAAGGCCGCTGAAATGATCAAAGAGTTCTGTGTACCCTACTGTTTGCAGTGCATTGAGTTTTTGAAAGGGTTGTAGCGCAAGCGCTTCTTCCACCAGGCCGGCTTTGATCATTGCATCCACCCGGTTATCGATACGCCTGTTCAATATTTCCCGGGGTAGTTCGAGGCCGATCTTTTTAATGTCGAAATTCCGGTTCTTTTTTGCGCCTGTTTTAAAAGAAATGATTGACCGCCCGGTTGACCTTCGTACCTCCAGCGCACGCATCATCCTTTGCGGATTTTGAATTTCCCCGGATTGGTAAAATTGGGGATCTTCTTGCTGCAGACTTGATTGCAGCCATGCCACCCCACCTGATTCGTATTGCTCAATGATGGTTTGTCTAATGGAAGGGTCTATGGCAGGGATCGCATCGAGCCCTTCGCAAAATGCTTTGATATAAAGGCCTGTGCCTCCCACCATCACCACATCATTTTTTGTTTGCATCAAACGCTGTGTAATGTCAAGCGCAAGTTGTTCAAAATCTGCTGCGCTTACCGGTTCATGTATAGAATGGGAGGCGATAAAATGATGGGGAACACTTGCCAGTTCGCCGGGAGATGGGCGGGCAACGCCAATATTTAATTCCTTGTAACATTGGCGGCTGTCGGCAGAGATAATTTCTGTATCCAGCCGCTTTGCCAGTTCAATGGCATAAGCAGTTTTGCCAACCGCAGTAGGCCCTACCACTACCGTTACCTTTTTCTTCAACTAAAAAATTATTTGGAAACTCTAACGAATTATAGATGAATAACTGCAGGTTAATAACCGTCGTTGGCTTCGCTACTGTCTTCGCCGTTATCTTCGGCATCATTCACGCTTTCCCCATTTTCATCCTCTTCTCCAAACCCGTCTTTCATGGCTTCCGGTTGAAGGTCATATTTTTCTTCCATCTCCGTCAGCCGCTTATCTACCAGGCCTTTGGTGCCATACTGCGAAGGAGCCAAACCCTCTATGCGTACGCAGGCTGGGTATTCCAGCTTTGCATTTTCTTCTTTGTCCACGTTGATCAACTCCACCATAAAATGCCAGTTCTTATTAAAATCATATTCGTAAATAAAACGCTGGTTGGGACCTTTAATTTCACCGGCGAGCGGCAGTTCGGCCATAATTAGCGGTTCTGCTTTATATTCTTTATCGTATTTCTCCAGTGAGATCTCCCTGCCCCTTTGCCAGTTGTCGTTGCTCCTGTAGAAAGTAGCTTTATGTTTATTATCAAATTCAAAACATTTTAAAATAGCCTGGTGCAGGTCTAAAAAAGTTTGAGTATGCCTGATTGCGATATCACGGTAAACGCTTTCGTCTTCTTCCCAGTAAATTCTGAATTTTAATATAGCCATAGGATAAAAATACAAATTTTTGCGCAAGCAGATTTACATAGGTAGGTATAAAAAGAGGCGCTTCACTTACAATATGGTGTTTTGACTGATATACAGCTGTTCCAATTATCCCTATTGAAAACAATACGGTGGAACGCAAAAACACAATACTGAACGATAAGCGCCTCTAAAGTAGTTAACGGCTATACCCCGTACGAAATTAGCTTTGGCTGTTTTCGTATGCGTGATTAGCTGTTTTAGAAAATTTATTTTGCAGGTTGCGAGGATTCAATTGATCCATCAATTGGCGTCCTTTATCCTTCAGGTCATTTGCAAGTTTTGTTTTATCCTCTTCGCTCATTTTTGATAACCTGTACACTGCATAAGCAGCCAATCCTGCAAGCAATAATGCCCCTGTTTTTCCCTTTGTCATAGTAGTAAGTTTAAATGATTAAAAAATGTTTTACTAATAATGGATAAATAAAAAACCATACCAAAACGAAAAATGGGTAAAACAAAAAGGCGGCACTATGGCCGCCTTGTTTGTAAAATATAATATATATGCTACGGTGTTACAGTAAATTTACCCGTTGCGTAATTTTCTTTCGTGGCAAAATCAACCAGGACTGTTTTGTTGCCGGCAGATGGTGGGCCAGGAATATCCTGCCCTGTATTGTAGATAATTTCCCCACCTTTCCAAAGATCAGTGATACTGTTATCAGGCACGGCATATTTTGTACTCCAGCTACCATTTACGGGAAGCAGCAGGTACTTACCTGTTCCTGTAAAGTTGAGGGTAATTCTCCACTGCGATGAATTTAACCTTGTCATTTGTTGAGAAGGTACCGGCACTGGATTATTCCATCCACCCGGCGTTGCATCGCCCACCAGGAACAGGTCGGTAGGTAACACACTTGTGTAGGGAGTTACCGTAAAACGACCACTCTGGAAATCAACGATTACCTTGTACCAGCCAGCGGCTGCAGGAGCAGGAAAATTATCCGGCAATTCAGAGCCGAAATCACCGCCGTTTTCAAGACCTGGAATAGTATTATTTGCTACAGAATATTTTGCCCATTGGCCATTTTCCGGCAGCAACAGGTATTGTCCGCCACCAGTGAATTCAATAATTCCCGCCCATGTAGTTTCGTCTAACCTCGCTAACTCCTGTGTAGGGGTGGGCACAGGGTTTGTCCAGCCGCCAATAGTAGCACCACCCACAATAAATAATTTACCCGTTGAAGGCAAAGCCACCCTCGGTGGAATTTTATAAGGTGTAATAGTGATAGGAATTACGTTAGAAATGAGGCGCTCATTATTATTAGCATAAGACGAGATCACCCTTGCCTCCATACTTACAGGAACGTTGAATGCATAGCCCCTGCCCACCAGGAAGTTATTAAGGTCTTTTGCGATGAACCCGGTACTCAATGTATCTGTAAGAATTCGCCTGTAAGGATTAGAAAAGTTTTTTGTAACGGAATCTATCTCCACCACATACTTGATATAAGCAGTATCGGTAGCATGATTGGGATAAGTCCAGTTCAAGGTTAAAATACTGTTGTTAGAATCTGCAGCCGCAGGCGCCAGGGAAGTAGCCGACGCAGTGAGTACAGGAGCAGTTCCCGGCCCGTACATTGGAAGGTCGTCTACCTTATCGCAGGAGGCGAAAGCTACCAATGCCAGTACACATAGTTTAAAAATATTTTTCATAATTATTTGTTTAGTGTCCTTAAAAAATTAAAGTTTGGTAATGGTCCATTTGCCTCTTTGAAAATCCACTACAATTTTATGGGAACCGCTTGTGGAAGGGGCCAGCATATCACCGCCCTCTGCTTTGAAATCACCACCTCCAACTGCATTGGTGTTGTTGCCGCCAACAGTGCCATACTTGGCACTCCAGCTGCCATTTACCGGCAAAAACAGGTATGATCCGCCTGGAACAATATCCACCGTGAGTTCATACAATGTTTCACTGATGCGGGTGAATTGCTGAGATGGCACAGGAACCGGGTTGTTCCATCCGCCCGGGCTTGCACTGCCCACCAGGAACAAAGTACCTGATGCAGGAGGAGCTACTTTTGGAGGAATCGCATACGGTGTTACTGTATAATTTAAGGTATTTGAATGAAGACGGGTAGCCTCCGCGGCACCAATAGCAGCACTCACTCTTATTTCAATCTGGTGCGGAGTTCCCACACGCAACTCAAGTTGGTTCAATAAATAATCGTTCATTGCACTATCTGTGATAGAGACCGACAATTCGTTGGCAACTGTTATCTGCTGCCTTTTTGGATTGGTAAAATTTGCACCAACTGTATCAATCTCTACCGTGTAAGTCACATCCTGCGAACTAACGCCTGTGCTGAACTCGTACTCAGGATTTGTCCAGTTAAGTGTAAGCACAACGTTCCTGGAGTTTGCAAAGGAAAGTGGCAATACGGAACCACTGGCCACACTGGAGGTTAAAACAGGTTCTGTACCGCCGTTAAACAGCACCTGTTTGTCGTCTTTTTTACAGGATATCACTATCATCGAAACGATGGCCAACCCCGCAATTATTTTAAATATATTTTTCATTTTTGTCAAGATTTAATTTTAGTAACCCGGATTTTGAATAAGGTTGGTATTAACGTTCAGGTCTGCAGAAGGCAGCGGGTAAAGATTCTTGTAAGAAGCTACACCTGTACCAGAAGCCACACCACCTTTCCAGGGCCACAAATAGTCTGCCGTTGTAAACTTGTTGTAGCGGATAAGGTCAGTTCTGCGGTGCCCTTCCCAATACAGTTCTCTTGCCCTCTCGTCCAGCAGGAAATCAACAGTAAGGTCGCCGGCTGAAATATCGCCGCTCGTATTACCATATGCACGCTGGCGAAGGTTGTTGATATAGGTAAGAGCAAGACCAGCATCACCGGCACCACCCCTCTTTACAGCTTCTGCATAGATCAGGTACATTTCTGCAAGCCTGAAAATCGGCATATCTACATCTGAGAAGATAGTGCTGTTTCCATTGCTGCCATCCCTCCTTTTGTTTTGAAACCTTGTTACAGCATACCCACTGGAAAATGTAGCTACGCTTGTAATATCTATGGTATGGCCATTGGTAAAGAACTGTGCTCTTTTATCAGTTGCACCAGATGGGTCAGCAAATTTATTCACCAGGGCTTTCGTGGTCCTGTGACCGCCCCATCCTTCGTTCATGCCATAATCAGCAGCGTTCATGGTATTACCAATGCCGCCTTTTATAAGAAAGGTAGTTCCGCCAAAACCTTGTGTTCTTAACCCATCATAGTTAATGGTGAAAATAAACTCAGGGTTTACCGATCCGGCTGTAAGGCCAGTATTGTTATCTGCCAGCAGCAAATGGCGGTGATTTGGGAGAAGGCTATAGCCCGCATCAATCACTTTTTTCGCATACAAAGCAGCTTCAGTCCATTTAGCTGTACCGGTGTACACTTCCGCATTTAAATATAACCTGGCGAGCAATGCCCATGCAGCAGCTTGGTCTGCACGGCCGTACAGGTTGGTACGTGGTGCTTTTAACTGCGTTTCAATATCGAGCAACTCAGATTCAATGTAGTCGAATAATTCAGCTCTTTGAATTTGCCTTGGATTAGGTCCACCCACCAGGTCTGCTTCAGTAGCAAATGGTGGATTACCAAATAAATCCATCATCACCCAATAATCAAATGCTCTTAAAAAACGCACTTCGGGGCGATAAGTACGAATTTCATCTGCATCGGCACCGGTAATATTGCGGCTTCCTAATTTATCATCGGTTGACTGGCGAATAAACTCATTGATAATAGCTACCTGGTACATGGCTTTGTAATAAACGCCATGCAAAAACAGGTTGGATGGTGAAGTATTTAATGAATGAAAATCGGGTAAGCCGGGATCTCCCCATGCTGTAATGGCTTCATCGGTACTTAACTCCTGCGCATTCCAGAAAGTCCTGAAAAAATCTGCGTTCTGACCTTCGTCGGAACCCGGGTAGTACACATCGGGAGCACCTGCCGGACCCGCATTTCCTGTGAGGGCCATGGTGCCATAAATTTTGGCTAACGACTGCCTGTAACCATCTGCTGTACTATACACTACCTCAGGCGTTACGTCGTTGGTGGGAAATAGATCAAGATTTTTGTCGCATGACAGTAAACTCATACTTACCAATGCGAATCCAAAAACCTTATAGATATATTGTTTCATAAAAAGAATTTAGTTGTTGATTAAAAGTCGAGGTTAATGCCCATGATCAATGTTCTTGGTCTTGGATAAAAGTTATTATCGATACCGTTATTAGTTTCGGGATCAGCGCCATCGTATTTAGATATTACAAACACGTTTTGCATCACAGCATTAAACTTCAGGTCGGCTTTATCATTAAACACCTTACCAAAATTATAACCTATATTAATGTTATCCATCCTGAAGAAGGATGCGTTTTGCACATAATAATCTGAGTTATAAAAACGATCCCCGGTTCCAGAAAACCCGCTCTTTAATACTTCTCTTGAACCATTTGACAGGTAACCCAACGGATCGAAAATATTACGGTAAGTACCTGTTGCAGAAGCCACGTTGTTATACACATACTGACCCAGCACTGCCCTTGCCACAAAACCGGCGTTCCACCTTTTAAATGTTACATTACCGCTAAAGCCCATGAATACATCGGGGTTTACACTTTTGTAACGGTAAAGATCTTCATCATTTATTACCCCGTCACGGTTTAAATCCTCAAACAGGTTGTCAATTGGTTTACCCGCATCGTCGTACACTTGTTTATATACGTAAAAAGAGCCTCTTGGGAAACCTACTGAGTTTATAAGGATAGTACCACCGGTACCACCAGCCCTTCCGCCAAATCTCATTCCCTCGTAATTAGGATCTTCGGTAGCGGTAAGTTTGGTGATCTCGTTTTTATTGTAAGTAGCGTTGAATCCAAAATCAACCTGCAGGTCTTTTTTCTTCACCAAAATGCTGTTGATATTAAATTCAATACCCTTGTTTTCCATGTTACCAACGTTCTGCAACTCTTCCGGCGCAAAACTCACACCTGCACTCTGCGCTACACGGTTCAACAAGTCCTTTGTTTTCTTTTGATAAACGTCGATACTACCTGTGATACGATTGTTGATGAATCCAAAATCGAGACCAAGGTTGGTAGTAGCTGTTTGCTCCCAACGCAATTTTGGATTGTAAGATGCCGGGCGATACATGGAATAAAATTCATCGCCAAACTGGTACATCGCTTCGCCATCACTTATGTTGTACACGTTGAGGTAAGAATAAATGCCGATACCATCCTGCTGACCGGTAATACCATAACTACCCCTCAGTTTAAGATCGGAGATCACTTTGCTGTTCTTTAAAAATGCTTCTTCGCTAATTCTCCACGAAGCTGCTCCAGAGAAATAATCGAGGCGCCTGTTGTTAGGATTCAGTTTAGAGGAAGCATCGGAACGGTAAGTTCCTGTTAACAGGTATTTATCGTTGATGGTGAAATTAGCACGACCATAATAAGAGATCAGCCTCCAATGCGGGCGGTCATATCTTTGTACCGGCGTGATAGTATCACTTACTACGCCATTATAAAAGTAACTGTCGAAGCCGTAATTCCTGTACACATCATCGTACCAGCCGTAACCAGCAGTAAGGTCAACCCTTGAGCTGATGGCTGCAATATCTTTTGCATAATTTAGATAGGCTTCCATGAAAGTATTATCATGTTCTTGTTTGTAACGATTGTTTTCGCCACTCAACAATACATTCGGATCGCCAAATGTTGCCGCTTTTCTTTTATAAGTAACGGCTGCGTTGCTATCCACTACAGTTGTTCCTTCGCCTCTTGCTATGTCGTATCCAAGGTTCACATTTACCCTTAGCTCCGGTAAAAAATGAAATTTATAATCTGCCTGGATATTACCGATACTGCGGTTCACTTCACTGTTGTTGTGCCTTGAAAGCAGGGCTCCAACCGGGTTGCGGGGTGCCAGGGCTTTGAGACCCGAAGTAGCACCTGGGTCTAATAATTCATAATATCCATTGTACTTGTAGTAACCTGTACGCACTGGTACAGTAGGATTGAACCTCACAGCACCACCTATTGAACCTTCATCCGCAAATCTTGTCCTGGTGTTGGTAGCCTTTACAGCAATGTCAAATTTTAAATGATCGTTCAGGAAACTGGGGTTAAGGTTAACACCAGCACTGTATCTTTTTAATTCACTGGTTTTAAGAACACCTTCCTGGTTGAAATATCCTACAGAAACCCTGTAAGGAAGTTTCACTTTGCCCCTGATGGTTCCGCTTACACTTAAGTTATTATCGGTACCAAGCGCCCTTTGGTAAACTTCATCCTGCCAGTCGGTAGAGGCCACACCCATTTGCGCAATTTGCGAAGGAGTGCCATATTCATTTACGAATGCCCTGAATTCATCAGCAGACAGTACGTCCATTTTTTTACCCACCCAACCTACTGAAAGTGAACTGGCAAAATTAAATTTAGGTTTACCCGATTTACCTTTTTTAGTAGTAATGATGATAACGCCATTGGTAGCACGGGAACCGTACACACCTGCAGCAGATGCATCTTTCAAAATGGTGAAACTCTCGATATCATTGGGATTGATGGTATTGAGGAAGTTGGCAGAACCTGCAATTCCACCACCGCTTAACTGCACACCATCTACAATGATCAAAGGATCGTTGGATGCGGCAAGCGAAGCGCCACCACGAATACGAATAGTACTTCCGGCACCGGGGTTACCACCATTGCTGATGATGCTTACACCGGCTACCTTACCCACCAGCAACTGGTCGGGTGTACCCACTATACCTTTTTGAAAATCTTTTTGGCTGATGCTTACCGTTGAACCAGTAAGATCTTTTTTACGGGCAGTACCATAACCTACTACCACCACTTCATTTAAATCGGAAGCAGCAACATTTAAGGCTACGGAAAAATTAGACTGGCCGTTAATGGCAAGCTCCTGCGTAGTGTGACCCACAGCTGATACCACCAGCGTTTGCGCACCTGCAG
>CBFGLL010000019.1:0-17990 GCA_965649585.1 uncultured Chitinophagaceae bacterium
GGCGCAACAGCCCATGAATAATATCAGCAGGGTTACCATTCAAACCCTTGCTGCGGTAATGGGCGGCACACAATCCCTGCACACTAACGGTTACGATGAAGCATTAAATTTACCTACCGAAGAAGCAGCCCGCATTGCATTGAGAACACAGCAGGTTGTAGCCTACGAAAGCGGGGTGCCGAATACTGCCGATCCGCTGGCGGGAAGCTATTATGTGGAAACCCTCACCAACGAAGTGGAAAAAGCCGCATGGGCATTAATAGAAAAAATAGATGCGATGGGAGGCAGTGTGGCAGCCATCGAACAAGGTTTCATCCAGGATGAAATTGCAAAAAGTGCTTATGAATACCAGACTCAGATAGAAAGCGGTAAAAAAATTATTGTGGGTGTAAACAAATTCGGCATCGACGAAAACGCCACAGCCCCACCCTTTAAAATTGACGACAGTATTGGCAAAATTCAATCGCAAAAGTTAGCTGCACTGAGGGAACGCAGGGACAATGATAAAGTAGCAAGCATTCTTTCCCGGCTCAACCAGGCAGCACAAGGCAACGAAAACCTGATGCCCATCGTAGTAGAAGCGGTAGAGTGTTATGTTTCACTGGGAGAAATTGCAGACGAATTAAGAAAGGTTTTTGGCGAATACAAATAGCATTTTTTTTCATTCCTTACCGATTATCCAAAATTTTAGCATCGCAAAGGAATTTAGTAGAAATTGAGCACCATATTTTCAAACCACTTTTTCAAAATTGAAATGAGAAGTTTGTTGTGCTCCTTTTTTTGCATGCTGTGTGCGGTTACCGGTATTGCGCAGGATGTTCTCCAGGGTCGGGTGTTGAATAGTGAAGATCATCAGCCAGTAATTGGCTGCAATATAAGTTTCAATCGAAGCTCGGTGGTAGTGCAAACGAGGGAGGATGGCAGTTTCGACCTCAGCGGCTACCACATTAGTCTCGAGGATACCGTTAATTTTTCATCGGTAGGATTTCAATCGATAAGTTTACCGGTAAAGAAAGCCACAGACATTAAAATGTTTTACCTGCCCAGGTTGAATAAAACGCTCAGCCCGGTTACGGTAACTTCTTATTTAAACTCAGGATCGGAAGGAGCCCTCTCAACCAATGCCGCCTATTTCAGGAACTGGACTTCCAATAAAAATGGTGGTGAAATAGGGAGGATCATTTACATCCATAGCGATAATTATAAAATTGAAAAGGTTAGGATCAAGATCAACAATCAATGTGATACCTGTGTTTTGAGGCTTCGCATCCGCGGGCTAAAAAATACATGGCCCGATTACGAGTTATTGTATGACAGCGTTTCGGTGATTGCCGGTAAGTTCAGTTTCGACGACAGGTTTTTGGATATCGACCTTCGCAACCTGAATGTGATCATTAAAAAACACCGCCAGATATATGTGGGCTTTGAAACATTATATTGTAACAATAAAAAAAATCAAACCTGCTCTTTATGCTACATTGGTACCGAAGAGGGTGAATATTATTATCGTACAAAAAGTTATGAAGACTGGCATGTCTCCGATGAATCTGCTTTGTATATGAAAGTTTTTTATCGCTTTTAGTGCGCAAAATCCCGTTCAAAATTCCCGGTAATTCTTTCCATGGATGGATTAAAGTAACCAAACTTCAGATCCGGAAATTCTTCTTTTATCAGTTCCTGCATTTGTTTTACGCCCATACATTCGCCTGTATCAGCCACACCAATCTTACCAAGGTACCAGTCGGGATCAATATTGAAGTTCCTCCATTGTATCATATGTAGACCGGTTTCCTTTATCAGGTTTCTCAGGGCTTCATACTCTTCAATACTATCCGTCATCCCCGGAAAAACAAAGTAGTTAATGCTTGTCCACCCACCAGCTTGCTTCACCACTTTCAAACTTTCGATGAGGTCATTAAAATGATAATTGTTGGGGCGATAATACGCAGTATAAATGGACTCCCTTGCAGAATTCAAGCTCACCCTGATACTGTTGAGACCTACTTCGCACAAGGCTTTTACTGCATCTGGTTTACTACCGTTGGTATTGATATTGATACTACCTTTTTGTGTATGTTTTCTTATTTCAATAATCGACTCACGGATGGTTTCCCACATCAGTAAAGGTTCTCCTTCGCAGCCCTGGCCAAAACTCACCAGCGGGTACGGTGCAGTTTCAAGGTGCGGTACGGTAAACTCTACGATCTCTTCTGCCGTGGGTTTAAAAGTTAACCTGTCCTGTGTACTTACGATGGTTTCTTCCACCGGTTGAAAACTGATACAACCAATACAGTTAGCATTACATGCAGGCGATGCAGGCACGGGACATTCCCATCGTCCCAAAGCAAAATTGCGTGCAGCCGGGCAGGTGTAGGTCATGCAGCAATTTTCCATCAGGTGTTTTACCAACCTGTTGTGTGGGTATGCCTGCAGCAGCCTTGCGGCGCCGTTCTCTATCGAATCATCATCGTAACCGGCACATTCCTGCCTAATGTCTTCTTCAATTCTTACGGCCGGAACATATATTTTTTCATTCAACCACCCTGCAGCGGTATAACAAAATAGTGGTAGTGTGGGTGCATCCTGTTTGGTTTCGTATGCAGCAATATAAAATCCTGTGTGTGCCGGCGGAATGAAAGCCGCCACTGCCCAACCCAGTTCACAAATGCGCATTTCCCCCGTTTCCACATCTATTCCAATTCCCCGCCTGCCAGGCAATTCATATAATTGCCCACCCTCCGGGAGTTCGATCCATTCATCTACGGGTATTGGCACTGCATCCCATCCGCTCCTGCCGGTAGTGTACAGGCTGGTATCTTCAAAAATATTTCCCTGCCCGTCTGAATATAAAATAAAAGGAGATTGGGTAATTGCTTGCATGGCGCAAAATTAAATTATTAAATTCAAATGAAATGCAGGCGGAACGTGGTTTGTCACGGAATAGATGCCGCAGCTGCCAGTTGCCTGCAAAACCCGTTGAACTGTTGTTCGTCATGGGCTGCAGCTTCCTGCACCGGTAAGGTGAACTGAAATACCCTGTTATCTTTTAGCTCAATAGTGAGAATTCCATCTCGGAGCATTACGAAATCAACCAGGTTCCAGGGAAACAATTTTGCAGGCACGGAGGGATACCATATGCCTTCCTGGTTGAATTTTATAGCCGCCCGCCGGTTGGTATAAAAGCCCAACACTGCCACAATCAACATGAGTAAACCTGGCAACACATTACCTGATGCTATCCAAAACATAGACAAGGCTCCAAAAGCAGCTTCTGCAGTCATCAACGGTGGAACTATTGTTTTGTTCTTTTTAAAACACATTGCCAGGCACAGCACAGAAATTACAATACCCCCGGTAGCCAGTAACTGCTTGCCCCCTTGTAACAACAGGTAAACAAAGGCCGCCAGGTTGATCATAGCAATTATAAAAGTGACCAGCTTGTAACTGGTCGCTTTTTCATTTGGTATGTTAATGATGTATTCTTTCATGTCAGGAGTTGCTGGAAGCAAGCATATTACACATTTTGTAGAGCACCCTTGCGCCAACGTTCTCATCCCACTCATTTTTACTAACACCCACTTCGTTTAAATCGAAGCCAATGATTTTCTTGCCAGATTGCATCAGTTTCTTAAACAGGTAAAATATGTGTTCGGCTTCAAATCCGCCCTGCACAGGTGTGCCGGTGTGGGGACACAGTTTGGGATCCAGGCCATCAATATCAAAGCTGATAAAAACCAGTTGCGGAAGCTGTTCTACGATATCATCCACAACGTTTCTCCATGAATCGCCTTCAAATAATCTTTCTTTGATATTGCTGTCAAAAAAGGTCACCACTCTCCCATTGCTGTTTTGGATATATTCCAGTTCCTCATCACAATAATCCCTGATGCCCACCTGCACCAGTTTTTTTACAGAAGGAATTTCGTTCAACACATTGTACATGATGGAAGCATGGGAATATTTAAATCCTTCATAAGCCACCCTCAGGTCGCAATGGGCATCAATCTGCAGGATACCAAATTCGGGATATTTTTCAGCAATTGCTTTAATATATCCAAATGGTGTACTATGATCGCCGCCTAATAAACCTACCAGTTTCCCGGAGTTGATCAACTCCTTTGTTTGCCCGTACACCCAATCATTTAAAAAGTCGCTGCCGGCGTTTATTTCCCGCAGTGATTTGCACATAAATTTATTATCCTCCAATACCTCACCATGAGAAATATAATTAATGTATAGCTCTGCTTCTTTCCTTAAATAATCACTTTTTGTAAGTACTTTTTTATCAGTCGGGCGCATATAATAGCCCTGCTTCCAAAAGTCAGGATATTCTGCATCAAAAAGGTCTACCTGCAAACTGGCTGTAAGCACGTGCTCCGGCGCCCGGGCCGTGCCTGCATTATAACTCACCGTAACTTCCCACGGAATGGGTAAAATCACCACCCGTGCATCCTCTTCGGTAGTGGGCAAGCCGAAAATATTGTTATCGGGATTCCCCACATCATTGGGGTCAAAATTCAAAAGATCAGCCATGAGATTAAGTTCAAAAATTTTTGCAAATATATACGCATTTACCAGTTTCACCAGCTGTTAAAAATACCTCAAATCTTGCCCCTGCAAGCTTTAATTGAACTACCTTTGCGGTGCGAAATTTTTTATTGTATTCCTACCAAATACAAGCCAAAATAAACGCATCGCCACTCACTAAACTGTTGTAAGATGAAAAGAACACACATTATTATCCTCATTGGCATTGCTGCCCTTATCGGCGGCCTGTTAGCCTACTCTGCCGATTTTTCAACCTACGACAGCATTGCATCTGCAAAAGAAAAACCCGGCAAGTATGTGCACCTTATTGCCAAACTTGATAAAAGCAAACCCATTGAGTACGATGCTATCAAAAACCCTAATTACCTGGCCTTTTATGCTATTGATAGCTTAGGGGGACAAACAAAAGTGGTGTATCATAACAGCAAACCACAAGACCTGGAGAGAAGTGAGCGCATTGTAATGAAAGGAAAAATGAAAGATGGTCACTTTGAATGCAATGATATTTTATTGAAATGTCCAAGCAAATACAAGGATGAAAAAGAAACGCTTCAAAAAAGCGTTCAGGAAACCACTACTTACTAACTGCAAACGATCCATAGATGAACTTTATTGGCGAAAACTTATTCCCTGGACAACTAGGGCACTTTTTCATACTATTTGCTTTTTTTGCTTCCATTGTTTCTACGGTTGCTTTTTTTAAAGGCTCCGGAAAAACACAAACACTGCAACACCAAACCTGGCTTCGGTTTGCAAGGGGCGCCTTTTTTGCACAGGTGGTTGCCCTCATCATCGTTTTTGCCACGGTATATTACATCTGTTCCAATCACCTGTACGAATACATGTATGCTTACAAACATGCATCCCTGGAGTTGGAGAAAAAATATTTACTCGCATGTATCTGGGAAGGACAGGAAGGAAGTTTCCTGTTATGGTCGCTATGCCATGCGCTGCTCGGATCCATCATTATTGCACGCAGGAAAACAACTTTACTCCAAAGCTGGGAAGCACCTGTGATGACGGTAATAAGCCTGGCCCAGGTATTCATGGTGTTGATGATCCTGGGTTTGTATTTCGGCGATATCAGGATCGGCAACAGCCTGTTTTCACTCACCCGTAATGAAATTAACGCACCCATTTTTCAACAAGCCGACTACCTCAATTTTGTAAAGGATGGTATGGGCTTAAATGTATTGCTGCGTAATTACTGGATGGTAATTCACCCCCCTGTTTTGTTCCTCGGCTTTGCTGCTACCATCGTGCCTTTTGCCTTTGCCTATGCGGGCATTCGCACGGGCAGGTATGGCGATTGGGTGAAACCCGCATTGCCATGGGCATTGGCCGCTGCCGTTATTTTAGGTGCCGGGATTATGATGGGTGGAAAATGGGCGTATGAATCATTGAGTTTTGGTGGTTACTGGGCATGGGATCCTGTAGAAAATGCTTCATTGGTACCCTGGCTAATCGGCATTGCAGGTTTGCACACCATGGTAATTTATAATGCCACCGGGCATTCGCTAAGGGCAAGTTACCTGTTTATGATACTGGCTTACGTGTTCGTGTTGTATTCTACCTTCCTCACCAAAACAGGTGTATTAGGCGATGCTTCTGTACACTCATTCACAGATCCCGGTGCCACCATCAATATTATGATCGGTTTGTTTGTACTTAGCTTTACTTTACCGGGCCTCATCTTGTTTTTTGTTCACTACAAAAAAATTCCGGCGATACATAAGGAAGAGAGCACATCCTCCAGGGAGTTCTGGATGTTCATCGGCTCACTCGTATTTTTCTTAACCGCCATTTTTATCATTGCCAAAACTTCGGTACCGGTAATTAATGCAGCGTTTGGTACCAGCATTGCACCGCCGGAAGATGTAGAATTTTCCTACAACAAAGTGGGTGTGTTGATCGCCATTATTATTGGCCTGCTCACGGCCATCAGCCAATACTTTAAATATAAAGGCACCAATACCAATTACGTACTCCGGAAAATAGCATTACCAACTGTAATTGCTGCTGCCATTACATTATTGATCAGCATTGTATATCCCATTACTTATTACAAACAAGGTGCAGGATTTTTAATAGCCATTTATGCCGCTATGTTTGCCTGCATTTACGCTTTCGTGGCAAACGTAACTTACATATGGGCTGTAATGAAGGGCAACATTATTAAAGGCGGCGGTTCTATTGCCCACGCAGGTTTTGCGCTGATGATTTTTGGGATGCTGCTATCGTCGGGCAACAAAGAAGTGATCAGCAACAGTAAAGTAAATGGTATCACACTACCAGGTAGTGTTGATCCTATGACCAGGCAGCAGGATGATCCTAAAGAAAATCTTACGCTGATAAGAGAAGTACCCACCATCATGGGTGATTATGAAGTAAGCTACGTTTCAGATTCTTTGGGGCATGAAAAAGGAAGGAAATTTTACCAGCTGAATTTCGTAAGAAAGGATACGGGTAAAAATGTAAAGGAACAGTTTATGCTTCAACCCGATGTGTACATCATGAAGGATAATAACATGAGCAGTAATCCTGACACAAAATCTTACCTGCACAAAGATGTGTTTACCTACGTTTCTTATGCGCTCAACGAAGAGCATGCAAGCGACGACACCACACAATTTAAGGTGGTTGAAATGCATGAAGGGGATACCGCTTTTTACAGCAATGGAATGATCATACTCAACAGCGTGGTCAAAAATCCGTCTAACAGCCGTTTTAATTATAAACCCGAGGACCTGGCGCTGATGGCCGATATTAAGGTGATCAGCAAAGAATCTACGAGCTATAGTGCTATGCCGCTGATTGAAGTGGATTCACTAGGCATCATCAACCGTGATGATACCGTTTTTGCCCAAAACCTTTACCTGCGTTTTGCCGGCGTTGCAGAAAACCACCATATTAAATTAGGCATCAAGGAAAGTGATAAGCTGGTGAACTTTGTTACGGTAAAAGCCTATGTATTCCCCTTTATCAGGCTGGTGTGGCTGGGCCTCATCATTATGTGTATCGGGATTATTATGAGCATGTTGCAGAGAGGTAAATTCAGTCCTGCTGCGGCCGGGGTGAGTTTGCTGGTAGCCAGTGCCGCTTTAATCTACATGTTCCTGTTTGCCAACAACTAGGCGGGCAGGTTTTACAATATTTTAAGGTTACTTTAAGCTGATCTGCGTATTAATCAATACGTAGATTAGCTTAATTTTATACGCATGTTGCGCTGCACCAGATACAGCTTATTAGCCACCCTCCTATTCATGGCAGGTGTATTTGCATTTTCCCCAAAAAGTTTTTCGCAACAATACGGCATCAACGATACCATTCTTACACAGGCCGTAATTTATAATGGCGACACCATTGAATCAAAAACATTAGACCTTGTAGAGGTAAGGGCCATGCTTAATGAAGCCCAGATGAGTGCAAGGGCAAAATACAATCGCCTGCGCAACGCAGTGTATGTTACCTATCCTTATGCCAGGAGGGCAGGCGTGGTAATGAACGATATCAACGCCAAACTCGTAAGCATCCCTAACAAGGAGGCCAGGAAAAAATACATTCATTCCCGGGAAGATGAGTTGAGAAAAGAGTTTACCAACCCGCTCACCAATTTATCTGTGTACCAGGGAAAAGTGTTGATGAAACTGATTAACCGGGAAACAGGCAATAACTGTTACGAGATCATCAAGGAATACAAAGGAGGTTTTAATGCGAGGGTATATCAAACCGTAGCATTTTTCTTCAATAGCAACCTGAAACAGCCCTACAATGCAAAAACGGATGATGCGCTCATAGAAAAATTTGTGAAAGAAGTACAACGGATGCATGGCTACAATGATGATAGCCGCCTGCAGGAACGTTTGCAGAAAATGTGATCTAGAAACTGAATCCCGGCCTGTCTCTCCTAGAATTCATTTGGCCCACACCGATCAACTGGTCGTACCTGTCTGAAAACCCTTTGTAGTATAAAAGAATGGTATAGGTGTTTTCTGTTTCAAAATAATTTCCTTCCAGGCTGATCTTTTTAGAGGGATCCTTTTTATCTACCAATACGTAGCCATAATTATAATAACCCTGTTTAAGAAATGTATTCAGTTCGTACATGCCTTTCTTTTCATTAAAATCCAGTTTCCACTGGTCAGAGTAATCATAGTTGGTAAAGCCGCCCACCATGTAAAGATCATAATCTTCAAAGGGCCGCCCATCGGGGTTGGCAAAAGAAAAATAAACGGTGGCATAATCACCCTGCCACAAGGGGTTGATGGATTCGTAGGTGGTGATGAGATAAGTACCATTTAAATCTGAAAAATAAATATACTTCTGGCCACGCCTGTCGATATCGGGTTTCACAAATATTTCTGTAGACTCTTTTTTATAACTGGCGCTGTCTACCCTATCACTTTGCAACCTGAAACTCCTGAGGTCGAGCCATCGCCACTCCTTAGCTCCTTCAAATATGCCAATGCTCTCACTGTTATATTCCAGGCTACTGCCTCGTATGAAGGTTGGTGGAATATCTTTTTGTGCATTATCCCAACGATTATTTTGCAGGATAACTGCTTTTACCTGCTGCCCGGCGCTGAAGGTGTTGAGGTTTTTAATATTGGCAGAAAACCGAACCTTTTGATGGGTATTAAATTGCTGCGAAGTAAACGGCTGCACCACTTCTCCATTGATAATGGCTTTTTGATCTATCACATACATCCGTTTTGTAAATACGAGTTTAGATGTGTCTCCGTCAAGAAATACTTTTAACAAATAATTACCCGACTTTGTAAGCGTAGACCCTGTTTCGGGCAGGATAACCTGGTAGTGCGTGTACCTGGTAAAGGCGATGGAAGAATACCGGTAAGTGTTGATCCTGCTCTGTGTAAATCCTCTTATATAATCGAATGGATTGAGCGAAAGAGGCTTCCAGTTGTAATCACACAATACATAAGTGTAGTAATAATTTTTCAATCCCCCTTCCATGTCATCAAAGCCTAGCTCTATGCGCTCCTGCCCGCCCAGCGTGAGTATGGGCAGTGCCTGTTGATTACCGTACTGCGTTAATTGAGCTGTTTGAATGTTGGGCGCATAAATTTTATCGGGTTGTTGTGCAAACAAATTTGATACAAACAACAAACAACAAAAAAATAGATTAGCACGCAGCATCTTCATCTAACACTTATTTGATTTACTTTTGAAAGATACCAAAATTTTGCCTTTTGAATGTATCATGGTTTATAGCACAGCGCACTGCATCAGTAAGCGAACGCAGCTTTAGCAGGTTCATTATCGCATTGGCCATTGCGGCTACAACGCTTAGCGTGGCGGTAATGATTATAGCGCTTAGTTTTGCAAACGGGTTTCAACAAACCGTCACCAATAAGGTATTTAGTTTTTGGGGCCATATCCGTGTGCAGCAAACTATTGAAGACAAAGTAAATATTGCTGAAGAAATCCCGATATATCACAATGATTCTGTTCAGCAGTATTTAAAAAGTTTACCAGAGGTTAAAACAGTTGAAAAATATGCTACCAAGTCGGCGATCTTAAAATATGAAACAGATATTGAAAGTGTTTTATTAAAAGGCCTCGACAAAGAATTTGATTTTTCAAGACTGCAACCATTTTTGGTAGAAGGTAAATGGTTCCATATGCCAGATAGTGGCTACGGTCAACAAATGGTGATCAGCACTTATACCGCCAACCAGCTCCGCATAAAACCGGGAGATACCATGATGGTGTTTTTCTTCAGGCCCGATGGAAGCAGAACTGCAAGAAAACTGTCAATATCGGGACTATACAAAACGGGGATTGACCGGTACGACAACAATTTTGCACTCTGTGATATCAACCTCATCCGCAGGCTCAACAACTGGGAACCTGCACAAATCGGCGGGTACGAAATTTTGCTGAAGGATTATCGTTTACTCGATACCGTTAATAATACCATTTACGAAAACCTGCCGCAGAGCTGGTACAGCCGCAGCATTAAGGAAATTTCTCCTGATATTTTTGACTGGCTGGGGTTACAAAGCCAGGTTAAAAATATCCTTATCAGCATAATGATTATCGTAGCGGTGGTAAACCTTATTACCTGCCTTATTATACTCGTGTTAGAACGCACCCGCATGACGGGTATTCTTAAAGCCCTTGGCAGCAGTAACTGGGGTATCCAAAAAATATTTTTGTTTAACACGCTGCGCATTTCCCTCATTGGCATTATAGCAGGCACGCTGCTGGGTATTGGCATTTGTTACCTGCAGCAACAAACCGGGTTTATTAAATTAAATGAAGAAGCTTATTACATGAGCGAAGCCGTGGCTATTATCAATTGGTGGCAGGTATTGCTGGTAAATGCGCTCACTTTTGTTATTTGCGCCCTCACATTATTAATCCCCACTTTGCTGGTGAAAAAAGTAAAGCCGGTTAAAGCAATTCAATTCCGGTAGTTCATTGCTGTATGGCATACAGGATTATCCCCGCGGCTACCGCAGCGTTTAAAGATTCTGCATGTCCTGTTTTCGGAATGGTAACTTTTGTATCTGCCAGTTTCATCACCGGCTCACTGATGCCTTTTGATTCATTCCCGATGATGATGATGCCTTCCTTAATGCCGGCCAGTTTGGCAACCGGGGTACCCTGCAAGGCAGCAGCATATTTTTTTATCCCAGCCTGTTTGCCCAACCAACCAGTAATGTCGGTATAAACGAGGTTAACTCTTTGCAGGCTCGCCATAGTACTTTGTACCACTTTGGGATTATACATATCTGCAGTATGCGATGAACAAACAACGTTTTCAATACCATACCAGTCGGCGATTCGAATGATGGTGCCGAGGTTGCCGGGATCCTGTATATCATCTAAAACCAGGGTAATTTTTCCACTGATATCAGGATTTGTTTCTACTTCCCGCTTTTCAAAAACCGCAAGTACCTGGTTGGGTTTGCTGAGTGCAGATATTTTTTCCAGTTCAAAATCCCGGATCAAAACCAACCGATCGGCCAGCGTGGAGCGCAGCCCAGCGGAGATGGCTTCTGCCCACTCCTGCCCTGCATATACATTCCTGCAGGTAAACAATCCTTCTTCCAATAGTTCCTTAACCAGCTTTGGCCCTTCGGCAAAAAACAAGCCCTGCTCATCTCTGAATTTTTTGTGCTGTAAACTTTGAATATATTTGGCAGTGGATTTGCTAAACATTGATTAATAATTATGTATTTGTCAGTTTTGAAAAATACCCATCGCTACGGATATATTCTTCCTTTTTTTTTACTGTGCGTTATTGTAAGCTCCTGCAATATAACAAAGAATGCTCCTGCTGGCAGGCCCTATCTTACCAAAAACACCTTTGAGGTAAAAGGAGGCAATTTCACAAAGCTTGAAAGAACAGCCCTGGAAGAGAAACTGGAGATCCAACTCGATGACAGCTCCAAGCTAACTACCTCCACCAAATTCATGTTTATTAACGTATTAAAGAACCCGCCTGCTTACGACACAGCCTATTCCAACCGGTCGGCAGAAAACATGAAAGCAAGCATGTACCATATTGGTTATTATAATGCTCAAATTAATTATGATGCAGATACGGTGCGTAACAAAGTGAAGGTTCATTACGTGGTGCAGGCTGGTAATCCTACCCTGATTGATACTTTTGGCTACCGCATGTTCCGCCCCGACCTGCAGGAAATCGCTGAACGCTACAAGAGTGCTGCTTTGCTGGAAGAAGGTAAACCCGTTACAAAAGGTGCGGTGATCGGCGAAATGAATCGTGTGGTAGATACGTTTAGAAACAATGGTTATTACAAGTTTTCTGCAGCCGAGTTGAGGATGAGGGGTGATACTACCATTGAGGCCTTAACCACCATCAGCGACGACCCTATTGAACAACTGCGCCTGCTTGCAGAAGCGCAGCAAAAAAGAGATTCTCCCGAGATAAAACTGAACATGGTGTTGAATCAGCCAGATGATAGCAGCCGGTTCACCCAATACCGTGTTGGCAAAATATTTATCCTGATGGATTATTTCCCCGGCGACGACATTAATGATACAGTGAACATAACACAAAGAGAAACCCGGAGTTTTATCCTCAGGTATCATAAGCCTATATTCAGAACGGGCTTTATTGCCCGAAAGATCACCCTGAGGCCCGGGCAACTTTTCAATTTTAATGAGTATAACAGAACACTCACTAACCTTAGCAAGGCCAACTCCTGGCAAAGTGTAAATATTGTGATCAAAGAACACCCGGATAGCGCCAAGGTAGATCTTGTTGTAGAACTCATTCCTATCAAAAAATTTGATTTTAATGCTTCTATTGAAGCCAGTTATTCTGCAGTAACGAATACTGCCAGTGCCCTGGCAGGTAACCTGCTTGGGTTTTCGGGCAACCTATCGCTGGAAAACAGGAATATCGGCAGGGAAGCCATTCGTATGACGCACCGGCTGCGTGCAGGTGTGGAACTCAACAACAATGCAAGGGCCAGTAATACCAGCCTGATTAACTCCAACGAATTGGGTTACAGTAACAGTATCGTGTACCCGAGATTGATACCTACCAATATTTTCAAAAAAAGGGAAAGGGTTACGGTACCGGGTGAATCTTTTTTAAACTTTGGCATATCGCAAAACAACCGATTGAATTTGTTCAGCCTGCAAAATGTGAATCTGAACATTGGTAAAACCAGTACTTTTCAAAAAGGTTTTTTCAAAGACTGGAAATGGAATTTTAAACCATTGAACCTTGAGTGGAGTTACTTGTATAACCGCACAGACAGTTTCAACCGGATTCTTGAGGATAATCCTTTCCTTAAATTTTCATACAACTCTGCATTCCTGCTTGGTATGGCAGGTGGAATTACCAATACCTATTACAATCCCAATAAGCCGAGGAGTGTATCAAGAGAGCGAGCTATTACATTAAATATAGAAGAAACAGGCCTTACCTGGTCTAACATACCGCTACTTGATAAATACAAAAACAAGTTTATTAAATTCGACGGGGAACACAGGTATAGTGTGAACTACCTGAAAAGCGCCATCGTTTTCCGATCGTTTATAGGAGTTGGTGTACCGCTGTCAAAAAAAGACAATACCCTCCCGTTTTTCAAACAGTTTTTTGGTGGGGGTACCAGTAGTATGCGTGGCTGGCCAATTCGTGGTATCGGCCCGGGGGCGAAAGAACTGGCGCCTTACCAGCGGAACATTTTCAACGACCGTCGCGGAGATATTCAAATTGAGTTCAACACCGAATATCGCTATGATATCGCCCGCCTCATTCCAAACCTCCTGACATTGAGGGGCGCTTTATTTACCGACATCGGAAATATCTGGAATATGCGCAGAACAAATCCTGCGGGTGTTCCTGATTCTGCGCAGTTTAAATTTTCAAAATTGTATGAGCAGATCGGGATGTCGGTAGGCACTGGCTTTCGCCTCGATTTCAATTATGTAGTCGTAAGGATGGATCTGGGTTTCAGGATAAAACGCCCGGAAACAAGTTATATCAACGATGGTTGGAAATTCCCCGACCTGAGCGGCAATTTCCTGAAAAAGATTTTCTCAAGAGGTGATGAGTTCAGGAGATGGCGTTATGAAAATTTTAATTTCTCCGTAGGCATCGGTATGCCGTTTTAAATTGCCAGTTCATCCAGGAATACATCCAGTGATTTTGCATTCTGCACTTCTATTTCACCAATCCTGGTACGGCGCAGTTCGCTTAAGTATCCACCGCATCCAAGGGCTTCCCCAAAATCGTGTGCAAGGCTACGAATATAAGTGCCGGTAGAACAAACTACCCTGAATTGCAGTACCGGCAGTTGAATGCCCGTTATTTCAAAAGTTTTTATGGTTACCGGCCTTGGCTCCAACTCCACATCCGTGCCTCTCCTGGCCAACTCGTAAAGTGCTACTCCATCTTTTTTAATGGCAGAATAAATTGGTGGCTTCTGTAAAATGCTGCCGGTAAATTGCTTTGTGGCCGAGTGGATCTGCTCCGCTGTAATATGTTCAAATGGTTGTTGGTTTTCCGGCTGCGATTCCAGGTCGTAAGTAGGCGTAGTGGCACCAATGGTAATGCTGCCCGTGTATTCTTTTTCGGCCGCCATGTATTCATTAATACGTTTTGTAAACTTACCAGTACAAATGATGAGCAATCCGCTGGCAAGGGGATCCAGCGTGCCGGCGTGTCCCACTTTTTTTATTTTGATGGCATTACGCACTTTTTTCACGACATCAAAAGAGGTCCAATGCAGCGGTTTATCAATTAATACCAGCTGCCCCTCCAAAAAAGCGGCTTGTTTTTCCGGTGAGATGTTGATGAGTTGCCTTCGTGGTTCTTCATTCAATGGCAAACCCTGTTGCTCCCGGTGTTTCGCAAAATAAGAACCTTTTTTAGCCATCGCCGTTTGTGATTTGCTGCGAAATTAGGCTGTTTGGAGCAGCTACTTTACATCTTATAAAAACTCTTCATTTTCTTTAAAAATTCATCTTTTTTACGCCGGCTCACCTCCAATTCTTTTTTATTGGAAAGCACTACAGACCCACCCTCTCCCCGCAGGTATTCCTTTACATGCAACAGGTTTACGAGGTATGATTTATGAATGCGCACGAAACTGCTGTCAGCCAAAAGTTCATCATACTCCAGGATGGTTTTGGCAGTACAGATGATGCTGCCGTTTGTAAGGTAAAAATTGGTGTAGTTGCTGGAAGCCTCGCAGTACAAAATATCTTTTAGATCAACCACCTGGAAGCCCCGGGAACTTGATATACATATCTTCATTTCGTGCGGCGTATTGCCCGACTGGAGGTTGTGCAACAAAGCTGCAATATTGTTGCTGATCTCTTTGTTGTGAATACGTGCAGACGCCCGCTGCACCGATTCAACAAGCAGGTCTTCGTCAATAGGCTTCATTAAATAATCGACTGCACTGTATTGAAATGCCTGCAGGGCAAAGTCGTTGTGGGCAGTTACAAAAATAATTTCGAATGGAATGGTCTGTAATTCTTCCAGCAGTTCAAAACTGTTTTTGCCGGGAAGGGAAATATCAAGAAAAGTAAGCTGCGGAGATAATAATTCTATTTTTTGCAATGCTTCATCGGCAGAGCTACACTCAGCAATCACTTTAACCTGTGGGCAATAAGCCTGTAACAGGCTTTTCAATGTGCCAATACCCCTTGGTTCATCATCAACAATAATAGATGTGATCATAACAATTCATTTTTTAAACAGACAATCGAAGTATAGCAATAGTGCCTTTTGTTAATGGATTTACATCGGCCTTATCGATAAACTCCAGCGAGCAACTCATATTGTATTTTTCATTGAGCATCTGCAGGCGGCTACGGATATTTTCTATACTGATTGACCGGTGCTTACCTACGGGATGGGTCACGGATTCTGGATGATTGATACCAGGACCATTGTCCTCGATCTCGCATACGATATGCGCCGCCTCTTGGTAAAATTTAATAACAAGTTTTTTTTCTGCATCACTGTTTTTAAGCCCGTGCCATATAGCATTTTCCACCAGGGGCTGCACCAACATCGGCGCCATACGCACCTGGTCCCATTCCATTTGTTTATCCGTGATGATGGAATATTTAAAATCTTCAAACCTGATCTTTTCCATCTCCAGGTATTGCTCCAGGTGCAGCACACACTGTTTTACCGTAATAAAGTTCTGCCTCGATTGCTCGAGGGTAGTCCTGATTAACTGGGCAAATTTGCTGAGGTATTTACTCGCATTTTGTTTGTCATTTTCCCATATCATTTCTTTAATGCTGTTTAAAGCATTAAAAATAAAATGTGGGTTCATCTGCGCATGCAGGCTTTTCATTTCCAATTCAGCCAGCTGATTATCTATATTGGCTTTTTGCCTGATCCTGTTGATCCTGGCTTTATACAGTAACCACAGACCCGACAAGAGAAGAATAGTACTAACAATGATAAACCAGGTTGTTTTCCAGAAAGGGGGTTTTATAAAAATGCTCAATGGGATCACCTGTGGTTTCCAGCTATTACTTTTTGACGTTAGCATGAATTCGAGCTCATGAACCCCATCTGACAAATTGCTTAATACCAGGCTGCGTTGGTTACCCACCGCCTGCCAGTTGCCCTTATCCCGGAAACGGTAAAATAACTGTTCCTGTAATGCATCTTCAAAATTCACAATTGACATATTCACCTGCAGGTATTTTTCACCTGGCTTCAGCTCTATTTTTTCCGCCGGATGAAAAATCGTTTGTTTGTCATTAACCCTGATATTTTCTATAAAAAAGATGGGCAAGCTCCGTTTCTTTTTATAGGTAGATGGATCAAATTTTAATATTGAATTATTACAGGGTGCATACATTTTTTGTTGTATACTATCATAATAAAAACGAAAACCCGTAAAATAAGTTTCAGGTTTTTCGTCATCAATATTTCCATATGCATACATTTCCTGGCTGTTGATATTAAAAGTGGCCATTCCCGAGGCTGTGCCGATCCATAGCTGGTCATTCAACAAATACAATGCATGAACCTGGTTGTCAGGCAAACCATGGCTTCTGCCAAGTTGTTTAAATGTTTTGTTAGAAGGATCATAAATAACCAGTCCTGCATCCGCTGTACCGAAATACATTTTGCCCTTCTTATCAAAAACTATTGTTTGAATTTCTCTTCTCTTTGCCTTCAGCCCCGGAAAGGAATCTATACTCATATCGAAATTCCGTTTGCCTATATTGAAGCGGCTTGCGGTATGCGCTACAAACCAAAGATGATTATCCGGAGCGGCGGCAATATCCACCGGCACCAGCAATCGCCGAAAGAAATAATTATTACCAAAAAATGTCGGCCCTGAAAAAGCTTCCCCTTTTTTGCGGATATACATATAACCAATTTCATTATACGGAATATATAAAGTGCCCTCCTTATCTCTTGCCATGGAAGGAATCCAGTTTTTATCGACGCAGCCGGGAAGCATGACCTTGGAATATTTTTCTGTGGCAGGATTAAATACGATTAAGGGCCCGTTTGGGCCAACCAGTAATGAATCTTTATTTAACAACAATAAACTATGGATTTGCTTGGCAGAGGCATTAATATCATTGAAATCATACCGCTTCCACGGGTTTGGCTTCGTTTGGTCAAAAACAAAAAGCCCCTCTTTAGAACCGGCGTACATTTTATTGCCGATCATTTCAATCATGCGGAAATCAATATTTGTGGAATCGCTGTAGATGCTGGTTGGAACGGCAATTGTTTCAGCGCTGCCATATTCTGTTTTACCTTTAAATAAACCCTTGTTGGTTGCTACCCATAGCCTTCCATCCTGGGCCTTTAAAACAGCTTTACAATTGTAGGCGCCAAACCTGATGTTGGGATCATACCGGAAACTAATTTTACGCTTATCGAAATGCAGCAGGTAAAATCCTTTTTCCTTTCCGCAAATCGTGTATAAACTGTCGTTGATCTT